>DAHWFQ010000067.1:0-9846 GCA_027324895.1 Actinomycetota bacterium
GAGGCAGCGCTCAGCGAGCAGCGCCGCCTGCTGATCGACGACGAGCCCACCGACGGGGATGGACCCGCCGAGTTCCGGCGTGGTGCCGATGACCTCGTCGTTGGCCGCGATGCGCGGCAATCGCTCGTCGCGCAGGCTGAAGAGCTCCAACAGCATGGGGTCGTAGCCGATGGTGTCGAGGTCGGTGATGAGGGAACGGCTGGCCGTCGAGACGTCCGTGACGAACTCACCGGTCAGGTGCTGCAGGATCCACGAGTCCGAGGTGGTGACGACGCCGTCCCGTGTGACGTGGTCGCGCAGCCACCGCAACTTCGGTGCCACGAAGTAGGGATCGAGCACCAGCCCGGTGCGCTCGGCGATGAGGCCCGCCTCCTCGTGCAACGCGTCGCACACGGACCGGGCGCGGCTGTCCTGCCACACGACCATCGATGAGAGCGGCGCACCGGTCGCAGGATCCCACGCCAGCACTGTCTCGCCCTGGTTGGCCAGGGCCACCGCATCGATGCCGGTGCCCGCCTGCTCCGCGACCCGGTGGGCGGCCACGAGCACGGAATCGAGGAGCTCGCGCGGGTCCTGCTCGACGATGCCACCGGGGCGGTAGTCGGGTCGGATCGGCACCTCATGGATGGCGAGGAGGCGATCGTCGCCGTCGACGACAACCGCCTTGGTGCCGGAAGTTCCCTGATCGATGGCAAGGATGTTCAATGCGCGCCTCCGCGCCGATTCAAGCGCGAAGCACGCTCACCGGCTACGGCGGAGCGCCGGAATCAGTCGACGTCGCGGCGCATGGACGTCACCGTGGCCACGATGGCGAACAGGGCGCCGTAGGCGAGCAGCAGCAGCATGCTCTGCCAGGGTCCGAGCTGGTCGAGGGTCAGGCTGCTGTCCAGGCGCCCGGCGCCGGGCCCCGTCTTCACGGCGATGTCGAGCACGGAGGTGATCGCTCCGCGGATCGACCACTTGCCCAACCAGTCCGCGAATACCACGAGCAGGCCCTCGACGAGCTGCAGCCACAGGATCGAGACCATGATGGCCACGACCTGGCTGCGGATCAGCGAGCCGACAGCAACGCCCATCACGGCGAGCACCGAGCCGACGAGCACCGAGCCCGCCATGATGCGGAAGTAAGTGTCCATGGTCAGGGCGAAGTGCGCGTAGCGCTGCACGTAGAGCACGGCCGCGATCATGCCGACGCCCGTCGAGACCAACTGCACGAGCAGCCCCATGACGGCCGCGACCAGCATCTTGGCCAGCATCACGGTGCGCCGGTGCGGCTGCGCCAGGTACGTGGCGACCGCGGTGGAGTGGCGGAACTCGGCGGTGCTCATGACGATGCCGAGGATCAACGCGAATATGTACCCCGCACTTGTGGTGGCGACCACCGTCTGCATGGTGGCCTCGTCGGTGAGCTTGAACAGGAGCTCACGTCGGGGCAGCTGCGAGGTCGCGATGACGGAGATGGCACTGATCACGGCAAGCGCACATGCGCCCGCGAAGATGCCGTAGGTGCTGCGCTGGTAGCGAAGCTTGCGGATCTCGGCCCTGAGCGAGGTCTTCACAGCCGTCCTCCTTCGGTGATGGCGAGGAATGCCTGCTCGAGTGAGCGACCGGCGCAGACCTCGTCGATGGAACCCGATGCGCGAAGGTCGCCCTTGTCCATGATGAACACGTCATCGACGGTGTTCTCCATCTCCGCCAACTGGTGCGAGCTAACGAGCACTGTGCGGCCCTCCGCTGCCAGAGACTTCAGCAGGTTCCGGAGCCAGACGATGGCGTGCGGGTCGAGGCCGTTGGCCGGTTCATCGAGCACCAGCGTCTCGGGGTCACCGAGCAGCCCGGCCGCAAGCGAGAGTCGCTGACGCATGCCGAGCGAGTAGCCCTTGATGCGTCGATTGGCGGCCTGCGTCAACTCCACGGTCGACAGCACCTGGTCGACGCGAGCGTCGTCGACGTCGATCGCGGCGGCCAGTACGAGCAGGTTCTGGCGACCGGTCACTCCGGGGTGGAAGCCACGGGTCTCCAACACGGTCCCGATACGTCGACCCGGCTGTTCCACGTCCACGTAGGGCTTGCCGTCGATGAGCGCGCTTCCCGAGGATGGCGCTGCCAGGCCGAGCAGGCATTTCAGGGCGGTGCTCTTGCCCGCGCCGTTGGGGCCGAGCATGCCGGTGACGACGCCTGGGCGGATCTCGCCGCTCAGGTCACGAACCGCGACTGTGGACCCATAATGCTTGCTCAGGTGCTCGTACCGAAGATGTGCTCCCTGCATGCATCGAGCCTATTGGGGCTCGCGACGGTGTCACCTGTGGATTACTGCCCTTCCGTGATGCTGACATGACGCGAACGGCACGGGGCCTGCCGGTGCGGGAATCGACGCCCCACCCCTGTCGTTCACGCAGAGGCGTTGATTCACCACGGGGCGCGGGAAGGGATCGATCATGAACTTCGACTTGGCCATTGTGGGCGGCGGCCCCGCCGGCGCGAGCGCTGCCATCTTCGCGGCACGCGCTGGCTTGGGGACGATCGTCGTCGACGCTGACAAGGGCTTCACGCGACGCGCCCTGCTCAACAACTACCTCGGCTTCCCGGCCGGCCTGCCCGGCCCGTCCCTGGTCGACAGCGGGCGCCTGCAGGCCCGGCAGTTCGGCGCGGAGTGGCTGGAGGCCACGGTGGCATCGGCCGCGAGTGCCGGTGATGGCTTCATCCTCACACTGGAGGACGGCAGCACGGTCACGGCGACACGGGTGCTGCTCGCCACGGGGCGCAGCGTCAAGCTCGCCGAAGACCTGGGGGTCGCCACCGAGCAGAACAGCGATGGAAAGGCGAGCCACATCGTCGTCGATCGCGAGGGTCGCACCAGCGTCCCCAATGTGTGGGCCGCGGGCTACGCCACCGGGCTGAGCATGCACGCCATGGTCACCGCGGGCGACGGTGCACGTGTCGGCATCAACCTCATCAGCGAGGTGCGGGGAGCGCCGCTTCGCGACCACGACGTGCTGCCCGCCCCGCCCGCCTGAGCGCCACATCGCGCCGTTGTGGCAGGTGGGGTTCGCCGCGATGACGCGTTGGCGTGCCGAGCAACCGCTGAACCCGGCGAAATGATCGTGTAAGCAAGCACGCGATCGGCACGGGAGTTCCCGCGCACTCCCTACATTTGCGCTGCCGAGTGGCATGAAGGACATGTCGACGGGAAGTGAGCGCAAGTGAACATGCGGACCAGGGCCTGGATCGCCGCCGCGGTTATGGCAGCGCTGTCGCTTTCGTCCTGTTCCGTGGCTTCACGAGCTCCCGCGAAGCCGGTTGCGCCATCCGCCTCGGCGAGCGCCAGATCGACGCCGCGCGTGCCCCCCAAGCCGTGGAGATGGGTCACGGTCGCGCCCCACATGGCAGTGGCCACCACGGACGGCTCCTATGTCTCGTTCCTCTGGATGGATCCGACGTACTTGAAGTTCCGTCTCATCCCCGGGTACCGGTGGCCCGAGAAGAGCCCGCGCACGGCGGCCGACAAGACCGCACGGAGCTGGGTCGACCACATGGTGGCGGCCTTCAACGGTGGCTTCAAACTGCATGACGGTGTGGGCGGCTACTACTACCGCGGGCAGGAGATGGCGCCGCTCATGGACGGTCAGGCGTCGCTGGTCACCTACGCGGACGGGTCAATGCGCATCGGCGCCTGGAACCGCGATCTCCAGATGGGTTCGGACGTCATCGCGGTGCGGCAGAACCTCCGGCCCTTCATCGACGGCGGTGTCATCCAGGCCTCGCCCGACGACCCGCCCAAGACCTGGGGTGTGACGATCCACAAGACGCCGTACGCGAATCGGACCCTGCTCGGCGTGCTCAAGGACGGCAGCTTCGTCTTCGAGTTCGCGCACCGGGCCACGCCGATCATGCTCGCCAGGGAGGGGCTCAAGGTGGGCATGCAGTTCGCCATGATCCTCGACATGAACGGCATCTGGCCCACCGGCTTCGTGTACACGCACACCAAGCGGCATCTCATCGGCATGAAGATCAACCCCAACATCGAACGCGGGCCGAAGCTCTACCTGCGGCCCGCGGACAAGGACTTCATCGCCGTGCTCTCGACGCAGATCTCGGCCCCGGAGGTTTCGGCGGCAGTGCCAACGTATCCCGGGGCCCGGGCGTACACCCTGCGCTAGCTGCACCGGCGCCGGGAGTGCGTATGGGGCCGGCCACGCCCTCGCGTGAACGGCCCCATCGCGTTGGGGAGTGTGGCGGGTCAGGCCGTGGTGCTGCCGCTGATCGTCGTGCGCAGCGAGAACCGACCCATGTCACGACCCATGCCGCGACCCATGTCACGACCCATCCCGCGCCCGTCGCGGTCCGCGCCCATGCCCATGCCGGGCGCCGCTGCAAAGGCCGCGTTGATGGCATCGGCCTGGGTCTGCGTCAGGGTGCCAGCCGTCACCAGTGCGGCAACTGCTGCGCTGCGGATCGCGGTGCGATCAACAGGGTGGGCCACGAGCCAGGTGTGCAGCGCTGCGCGCTGCGCCGCCGTCCAAGTGGAGAGGTCCGCGTGATGGTGGGCGCCGCGCGTGGTGGTGTTGGACGCGGAAGCCTGTGCAGCGTCGGCCATCGCCTGCGTGATGGTGCTGTTTGCGACGAGCGCGGTGAGACCAGCGTTGAAGTTGCTCATCTCAGCGGTCCTCACCGCGGTGCGCGTGGCTGTCTCCACCGTCTCGGCGAGCGCCTGCGTGATGGTGCCGGCAGTGACGAGCGCGGCCAGGGGACCGACGTGCATCCGCGCCATCATGCCGACGTGCGCAGCGTGCGCCCTGCCCTTGGCAGAAGCAGAGGCCGACGCGGCCAGTGCAGGCGTGGCAGTTGCGGCAAGCGCCGCGATGACGAGACCGCTCGCTGCGATCTTGGTACGAGTGTTCATGTGTTCACCGTTCCTTTCGGTTACGAGGAACCGTGCCATGCGGACATCCCGTGAATCGGCAAGGGATTTCCAAGGTTCAGCCGGGCATTGCAAGGAATGCGCCAGCACCTGTGAGGTCCCTGTGAAGACGGGGTGGAAGTGCTGGGTGCATGCGCATGCCGGTCAGCGAGGAGCTGCTCGAAGCCATCAACCATGGGCCAGGCGGTACCCGCGCTTGATCACCGTCTCGATGACGCCCTTGACCGGCAACTTCGCGCGCAGCCGGGCGATCGAGGTCTCCAACGCGTTCGCGTTGGCCGCATCGGGCAGCAGGTCGAGCAGGCGCTGGCGGCCCACGACCTCGTTCCGGTGCAGGGCCAGTTCGCGCAGGATGGCCATGGGTGTCTCGGGCAAGGCGACGAACTCGCCGTCGACGACCACGCCGTCGCGGCGCATGCGCAGGGTGGTGGCGCCCGCCTGCACCGGCTCGTCAAGGCGATTCGGGAGTTCCACACTGATGGTGCGCAACAGGTCGCCAAGGCGGGCCCGCGCCGGCGTGATGACGGGTATGCCTCGCGCCACCAGTTCGGCGGCGGTCACCGGCCCCACGCAGCAGGCCCATGGCCGGGAGGCGCGCAGCGCCCGCGTGACCCCGCCCTCGATCCCGAGATCGATGGCTCGCGTGAGCACGGCCGAGACCGCGAGGGCACTGGTGAACGTCACCGCGTCGAGTTTGCGCTGTGCGATCTCGAAGAGCAGGCGGTCGAGCGGAGCCAGGTCCGTCGGGAAGTCCCATCGGTACACCGGCACCTGCATGACCTCGGCACCGGCTTCCTCCAGCCGCGCGCAAATCGCCTCGACCGGGAGCCCGTGCAGTTGCAGCGCCACCCGACGGCCACGCACGCCCCCTGCCAGCATGTGATCGACGAGTTCGTCGGTGCTCTCGGAGGGGGCGGTCCATGCCTCCTGCAGACCCGAGGAACGGATGGCGCCGGTGGCCTTGGGGCCGCGGGAGAGGATGCGTGCTCCCAGCAGTCGATCGCGCAGACCGTCGCCGAGTCCCCAGGCATCAGCGGCCTCCATCCAGCCGCGGAAGCCGATGCCCGTGGTGACGACGATGTCATCGCATGGGGCGGCGATGCACTCCAGGGTCGCAGCGCGCAACTGATCGTCGTCGACGAGCGGGATGAGGTGGATGGCCGAGGCGATGCTCACCTGCGCGCCACGGCGACGCAGCAGGGTTGCCATCTCGTCGCGCCGGCGTTCTGCGGTGACGCCCACTCGGTAGCCCGCGAGCGGCTCCTCCGCGACACTCGTCACGGCGATTCCTTCGCCACCAGGATGCGACCGTCCTCGACCTTCACACGGAACACGGGCAGCGCCTTGGTTGCGTCGTCGAGGCAGGTACCGGTGCGCAGGTCGAAGCGATGCTTGTACATCGGGCTGGCGACGAACCAGCGATCACCGCTGGTGCCGACGATGCCGCGCGAGATCACGTTGGCGCCGGAGAAGGGGTCGTGGTTGCCGACACCGAGTACGACATCGTCGGAGACGCGGAACAGCGCCACCTGCTGGTTGTCGAGCAGGCACGCGGCCCCTCGTTCGGGCACCACGTCGTCGATGTCGCAGACGGGGATCCAGGTCATCATGGGGCTACCTCGCTTCCGGTGTGGGTGAGCAGTTCGACGAAGGGGACGATGAGCGTGCTGGCGCAGTCGAGGCGTTCCTCCACGGTCGCGGGGCGCAACTGCCCACGCTGCTCGATGAACGCGATGTCAGGATCCGGCACAGCTGCGGCGTTGACGAACGACGCGAAGCGCGCGAGCTTGTGGGGATCCTCGAGCGTCTGCGCCCACTCGTCGGCGTAGCTCGCCACGTGGGCGGCCATGTCGGCCTCGAGTTCAGCGCCGAGCCCGAGCGCATCCTCCACGATCACGCGCTTGAGGTGCTCGAGGCCCGTCTCCCCTGGCGACGCCAGCGACTCGATCCACACGGACGTCCGCTGCAGGCGATCGGCAGTGCGGATGTAGTACATTAGGAAGCGATCGATGAAGCGGACGAGCGTTGTGGTGTCGAGGTCGATCTCGAGCAATTCAGCGTGACGCGGACGCATGCCGCCGTTGCCACCGACGTAGAGGTTCCAACCCCGCTCGGTCGCGATGATGCCGAAGTCCTTGCTCTGTGCCTCCGCGCATTCCCGCGCACAGCCGCTCACGGCCGACTTCAGCTTGTGCGGTGAACGCAGACCGCGGTAGCGCAACTCGATCATGTTGGCGAGGCCCGTCGAGTCCTGTACGCCGAAGCGGCACCAGTCGGAGCCGACACAGGACTTCACGGTGCGCAGCGACTTCCCGTAGGCGTGTCCGCTCTCGAATCCGTTCGCGACCAGGCGGCGCCAGATCTCCGGCAGTTGCTCGATGCGCGCACCGAACATGTCGATGCGCTGGCCACCGGTGATCTTCGTGTAGAGGTTGAAGTCGCGGGCGATCTCGCCGATGGCGATCAGGCCCTCGGGCGTGACCTCACCGCCGGGCATGCGCGGCACCACCGAGTAGGTGCCGTTCTTCTGCAGGTTGGCCATGACGTGGTCATTGGTGTCCTGGATTGCCGCGTTCTCGCCCTCGAGCACGTGTGCCGGCGCCTGCGTCGCGAGGATCGATGCCACCAGCGGCTTGCAGATGTCGCAGCCCCGACCCTGCCCCACCGCGGCCACAACCTCGGAGAAGCTGCGCAGCGATCGCACCCTGATGATGTCGAACAGTTCGCGTCGCGTGTACGCGAAGTGCTCGCAGAGCGAACGGTCGACGGCGATGCCCTGTCGCTCGAGGGTCGAGTGCAACAGCGTCTGCAGCAGCGGCGTGCACGAGCCGCAGGTGGTGCCGGCGCGTGTGCAGCCCTTGATGCCGACGACGTCGCATGCAGCACCCGACTCCACGCAGGTTGTGATGGCGTCCTTCGTCACGTTGTTGCAGGAGCAGATGACGGACGCGCCAGGAAGGGCATCGACGCCGACCGCCGCGCTACCGCTGTCCGGGAAGAGGATGCCCTCCACGGGGCCGGCCAGGGCGGAACCGGAGGCGGCCATGGGCTTGAGCACGTCGTAGGCAGTCGCGTCGCCGACGAGCACCGCGCCGAGCACCGAGGCGCCGTCGTCGCTCACCACGACCTTCTTGTAGATGAGGCCCGCCGGGTCGTTCCAGACCAGCTCGACGGCGCCCGGCGTCGAGCCCAGGCAGTCGCCGACGCTCGCCACGTCGACACCGAGCAGCTTGAGCTTGGTCGACATGTCGGCGCCCGTGAATCCCTCGCCGATACGCGGCTGCGCGTGCTCGGCGAGACCGAGCAGTTCCGCAGCCACCACCTGCGCCATCTGGTAGCCGGGCGCGACGAGTCCCCAGGTGCGGCCGGCGATGTGCGCGACCTCACCGATCGCGAACACGTGGCGATCCGCGGTGCGGCCCCACGCGTCGGCGGTGACGCCTCCCCGCTCGCCCACGGCCAGCCCGGCCGCTCGTGCGAGCTGGTCGCGCGGCCGCACGCCCGCCGACACCACGATCATGTCGGTGTCGATGGTGCAGGCACCGTCGGCAGTGCGCATCGCGAGGCCGGTCACCTGGCCCGCGTCACCGCTGAGGACGGCCTCGGTGCGCGTCGCGAGGCGCACGTCGATGCCCAGCCCCTCGATGTGCCGACGCAGCATGGCTGCACCACCGGCGTCGAGCTGCAGGGGCATGAGCCGCTCCGCCAGTTCGACGACGGTTGTCTGCAGACCAAGGGTGCGCAAGGCGTTAGCGGCTTCCAGGCCAAGAAGTCCACCGCCGATGACGATGCCGGTGCGCGATCCTGCCGACCATTCGCGGATGCGATCGAGGTCCTCGAGTGTCCGGTACACGAAGACGCCCGATGCGTCGATCCCGGGCAACGGCGGCACGAAGGGCAGCGAGCCCATGGCGAGGACAAGCGCGTCGTACGGGAACTCGCCCCCATCCTGCACGGTGATGACGCGTCGGTCGCGATCGATTGCCGTGGCCGCGACGCCGAGGTGGAGGGTGATGTGCGGGTGCTCGAAGAACCCCGCTGGCACAAGGGTCATCGCCTCGGCGTCGCCGTGCTTGAAGTAGTTGGACAGCCCGACACGGTCGTAGGCGGCGCGCGGCTCCTCGGACAGCACGTGGATGTCCATGTGCTCGGCCGCACCGTTCGCGACGAGCGTTTCGAGCAGGCGCTGCGCGACCATGCCGTGACCCACGACGACGGTCTGCATCCTGGTGTTCATGCGAGCCTCCTGAGCTGGGACGTCGCCGCAGCAAGCAGCGACTCGACGGAGTGTCGGCAGGTCCCGCAGCCGGTGGTGGCGCGGGTGGCGCGGGCGACGCCAGCGACGGTGTCCGCGCCCTCGTCGATGGCGTAGCGGACGGCGCCGTGGGTGACGTGGTTGCAGTGGCAGAGCGTGGCCTCGTCCGGTGCGTGCACGGCGTCTGCCGCGGTCTCACTGGCGGCCACTCCGCCCGCGAAGAGCAGGGGGATGCGGCTGTTCGGTACGACCGTGCCGCGGTCCATGGCCAGCGTGAGCGTGCCCACGGTCTCGACATCACCGAGCAGGATGGCGCCGGTGACGCGGCCGTCGCGCAGCACGACCTTCTTGTAGACACCGCGCGCGTAGTCGCTGAAGCTCACGACCGCGAGCGGGCCATCGCTGTCGGCCGGCATCGGTGAGGTGTCGCCCATGGCGGCCATCTCGATGCCGCTTGCCTTGAGCCGCGTCACGACCCTTGAGCCGGCGTACTCGGTCCGCGACGCCGGCTCGGTCAGCCGCTCCGCGAGCACCGTCGCGTGATCCCAGGCCGGGCCTACGAGTCCGTGCACCACACCGTCCACCTGCGCGCAGTCACCGATGGCGGAGATACTGGGGTCGCTCGCCGTCGTGAGCGTCCCGTCCGTGACGATGCCGCGGTCCACGTGGA
>DAHWFQ010000141.1:0-2479 GCA_027324895.1 Actinomycetota bacterium
CCTTGTCCGCACGACCGCTACCCGTGACCGCTGCCTTCATCTCGGTCGGTGTGTAACTGCTGACGGATATGTCGTGCAGGCGCGCGATGGTGAGCGCCAGGCCGGACACCTGGGCCGTGCCCATCACGGTGCGCAGGTTGACCTGGGCGTACACCCGCTCCACCGCCACGGCGTCGGGCTGGTGCTTGTCGAGCAGGGCGGCGAGCGCCAGCCACACCTCATGGAGGCGATCCTCCGCCGGCAGTTCCGTGCCCGTGCGGATGACCCCAGCGTCGATGAACTCGATGCGCGTGCCAGCGGCGCGGATCACGCCGAACCCGCAGCGGGTGAGGCCCGGATCCACACCGAGGATGACGTGCGACATGGTGCGAGCCTAATTGCGTGGGCTCCGGCACAGCCCTCGCCACGACGCAGCGAGGGCGCACAACCACCGGGGTTGTGCGCCCTCGCGGACTCCAGGAGCGATCACTCGGCGTCGAGTTCGGCCATCACCTCGTCGGAGACGTCGAAGTTCGCGTACACGTTCTGGACGTCGTCGAGGTCCTCGAGGGCCTCGATCAGGCGGAACACCTTGCGCGCGCCGTCGACCTCGAGCGGCACGGTCACGGTGGGGATGAACGAGGAGTCGGCACTCTCGTAGTCGAAGCCGGCCTCCTGCAGGGCCTGGCGCACGGGCACCATGTCGGTGGCTTCGCTGATGATCTCGAACTCCTCGCCGAGGTCATTCACTTCCTCGGCCCCGGCGTCGAGCACCGCCATGAGGACGTCGTCCTCGGTGGCCTTGCCCTTGGCCATGATGATGACGCCCTTGCGGTTGAACATGTAGGACACGGAGCCGGGGTCAGCCATGTTGCCGCCGTTGCGTGTAACCGCGACGCGCACGTCGGTGGCGGCCCGGTTGCGATTGTCCGTGAGGCACTCGATGAGCACTGCCACGCCGTTCGGCGCGTAGCCCTCGTACATGATGGTCTGCCAGTCCGCACCGCCGCCTTCGGCGCCGGCAGCACGCTTCAGCGCCCGGTCGATGTTGTCACCGGGGACGGAGGCCTTCTTGGCCTTCTGGATGGCGTCGTACAGCGTGGGGTTGCCTGCGGGGTCGGGACCACCGGTGCGACCGGCCACTTCGATGTTCTTGATGAGCTTGGCGAACAACTTGCCACGCTTGGCGTCGATTGCCGCCTTCTTGTGCTTCGTGGTCGCCCATTTGGAATGGCCTGACACGACGCCTCCCTTGCCTATGGAATCTCAGAGGCCCGAATCGCTCTGCCGGTCGCCCGCGCGGACGAGGCTCACGAAGTACTCGTGAACCCTACGATCCGCGGTGATTTCCGGATGGAAGCTCGTTGCCATCACATTGCCCTGCTGGACGGCGACGATCGTACCGGTTCGAGGGCCCCCCTCGACGCGCGCGAGCACCTGCACCCCCGCGCCGACGGATTCCACCCAGGGGGCGCGGATGAAGACCGCCCGCATGGGCTGGTCACCCGCGATCCGCGGCGCCCGCAGATCGGCCTCGAAGGAGTCCACCTGGCGCCCGAAGGCATTGCGGCGCACCACGACGTCCAGGCCACCGATCGTCTCCTGGTCCGGCCGGCCGTCCAGGATGCGATCCGCGAGCATGATGAGCCCCGCACAGGATCCGTAGGCGGGCAGCCCGCCGCGCACCGCCTCCCGCAGCGGCTCCAGCAGCCCGAAGGCCACCGCCAACTTGGACATGGTCGTGGACTCGCCACCGGGGATGACGATCCCGTCGACCCCGGACAGCGCCGTCGGTGTCTTCACCTCGATGACGTTCGCGCCGCATGACTCGAGCACCAGCCGGTGCTCGCGCACGTCACCTTGCAGCGCGAGTACGCCGATGGTGGGAGCGGTCACCAACCACGCTCTGCGAGGCGGTGTGGGACGGGGATGTCGGCCACATTGATGCCGACCATGTCCTGCCCGAGCTTGCGGGAGACCTCCGCGACGACCTTGGGCTCGTTGAAGAAGGTCGTGGCATTGACGATCGCCGCCGCACGGGCCGCGGCGTCGGCCGGCTTGGCCGGTTCGCCGGGACGGACGTTGAAGATGCCTGACCCGACGAAGACGCCCTCGGCGCCCAACTGCATCATCATGGCCGCATCCGCGGGCGTGGCAATGCCACCGGCGGTGAAGAGCACCACCGGCAGTTTCCCGTTGGCGGCCACCTCGCGGACCAGCTCGTAGGGTGCCTGGAGCTCCTTGGCGGCGACGTACAGCTCGTCCTCGCGCATCGAGTGCAGGCGTCGGAGTTCTGCGCCGATCGCGCGCATGTGGGTGACGGCATTGGACACGTCGCCCGTCCCCGCCTCACCCTTCGAGCGGATCATGGCCGCGCCTTCGGTGATGCGCCGGAGGGCTTCGCCGAGGTTGGTGGCCCCGCACACGAAGGGGACGGTGAACGACCACTTGTCGATGTGGTTCGCGTAGTCGGCGGGCGTGAGCACCTCGGACTCATCGA
>DAHWFQ010000102.1:0-1992 GCA_027324895.1 Actinomycetota bacterium
CGGCAGGCATCGGGCAAGGTGCTCAACGCGATCGCGGCTGCCCTTCCCGGCATGATCGCCGGCTCCGCTGACCTCGGCGAGTCCAACCTCACCTACCTCGAGCACGAGGCCCCCATCAAGACGCGGGCCTTCGCCGGACGCAACGTCCACTACGGCATCCGCGAGCACGCCATGGGCGCCATGATGAATGGCCTGGCACTCGTTGGCCTCCGACCCTACGGCGGCACCTTCCTGGTGTTCTCTGACTACATGCGTGGAGCGGTGCGCCTCAGCGCACTCATGGGCACTGCAGTCACCTACGTCTGGACGCACGACAGCATCGGCCTGGGTGAGGACGGTCCCACGCACCAGCCCGTCGAGCATCTGTGGGCCCTGCGCGCCATCCCCGGTCTGCCCGTCATCCGGCCCTGCGATGCCAATGAGACCTCGACGGCCTGGAAGATCATCTTGGGCGAGAAGTCCCCTGCCGCGTTGATCCTGTCGCGGCAGGCCGTCGAGACCGTGACCTCCCCCGAACTCGCGCTGCACGCCGCACGCGGCGCGTACGTCCTGCAGGACGCGCACGAGCCCGAGGCCATCATCGTGGCCACCGGTTCCGAGGTCGGCATCGCGCTGGCGGCAGCCATCACCCTGAACACGCAGGGCATCGCCACGCGTGTCGTCTCCGCTCCCTGCCTCGAGTGGTTCGACGCCCAGAGCCCCGAATACCTCGAGTCGGTGCTGCCGGCGGCTATCACCAACCGTGTCTCCGTCGAGGCGGGTGCCACGCAGGGCTGGTACAAGTACGTGAAGACGCCCATCGGGCTGGACCACTTTGGCGCGTCCGGTGCACCCGCACTGCTGTACCGGGAGTTCGGCATCACGGCCGACGCCGTCGTCGCAGCGGTGCTCGCGAACCGCGGGGTCGCCGTCAGCTCCACCCTCTGATCCCGAAAACGCAAGGGAGCCCCGGTCCGTGGACCGGGGCTCCCTTGACGTTGTGAGTGGTTGGCGTCAGCCCTTCATCTCGAGCAGCGCCTCGGCAAGGATGACCAGGCCGTCCTCATCACTGCGGCGCTCCTTCACGTAGGCCAGGTGCGTCTTGTAGGGCTCGTTCTTGGGCGCGGCCAACAGGTTGCGCTCGTCCCGGCTGGCCGGGAGGCCGCAGCGCGGGCAGTCCCACTGCTCGGGGAGTTCCGCGTCGAGCGAGAAGGCCACGCTCACCGTGTGGCCGTTCGAGCAGTAGTACTTGATGCGCCGCCGCGGTGCGGCCTCGCCACGTTCCGACTCGCCCAACGGCCCCGACCCGACGCGGCTGCCGCGGATTGCGCTTCCCCCGGCCATCAGCGGTTCGCCGCCAGGAGCAGGCCCAGCCCGAAGATGGAGGCCACCCACACGAGGGTGACCGCCAGGGTCATGCGATCGAGGTTGCGCTCGGCCACGCTGGACCCGCCCAAGGTGGAGGAGATGCCACCGCCGAAGAGGTCGGAGAGGCCGCCCCCCTTGCCCTTGTGCAGGAGCACAAGCAGGAGGATGAGCAGGCTCGACACGATGATGAGGAGCTCGAAGACAAGGGTCATGTGCGGAGTTTATCGGAGGTGGAGGTCAACTTCCGCCGACTCCGTCGGCAGGGCCCGGGGAGCGAGCAGGGTGAGGGCCACCACGGACCACCACCGCCAGAACGCTGAAGGGCGCCGGACGGGATCCCGTCCGGCGCCCTTCAGCTGGTCACAGGGCTCAGGTCGCGTCGTGCAGGCGGAAGCGCACGATGGCGACGAACTCATCGGGATCGAGGCTGGCTCCACCCACCAGGGCCACATCCACGTTGGGCTTGGCCATGATGGACGCTACGTTCGAGGCCTTCACCGAGCCACCGTAGAGCACACGCAGGGCCTCGCCGGCAGCGGCGCCGAAGGACTCGGCGATGCGGGCGCGGATGGCCGCGCACACCTCCTCCGCGTCCTCGGGGGTCGCCACCTCACCGGTGCCGATGGCCCACACGGGCTCATAGGC
>DAHWFQ010000128.1:0-14737 GCA_027324895.1 Actinomycetota bacterium
AGCACCGATTGCACGTCCTCCGCGTAGTCGACCGCGAAGAGCAGCACGTCGATGCCGGCAGCGACGGAGAGCGGCAGCGCCCGGCGGCGCGCCATGGGGATGGTGTAGCCGACCATGCTCAGCGCATCCGAGCAGATCACGCCGTTGAAGCCCATGCGCCCGCGCACGAGGTCGGTGAGGATCTCGGGCGCCATGGACGCCGGAAGGATGTCCTCATCGGCGATGCCGGGGCGCAGCAGCTTCGAGTACGCGGGCAGGGCGATGTGCCCGACCATGATCGATTTCGCACCAGCTGCGAATTGCTGTTGGTAGACCTTGCCGAATGACGCATCCCAGGCCGCGACGGAGAACGTGTTGACGGTGGTGACGAGGTGCTGGTCGCGATCGTCGACGCCGTCGCCGGGGAAGTGCTTGGGCGTCGCGGCCACGCCCTGCGACTGCATACCGCGGATCATGGCCTCCGACATATCGGCGACGGTGTCGACATCCGAGCCGAAGCAGCGGATGTTCGTGATGGGGTTGTTGTGGTTGAACTGGATGTCGACGATCGGCGAGAAGCCCCAATTGCAGCCGACGGCCCGCGCCTCCCGGCCGGTGGCGATGCCGAAGTGCGACGCGTGCTCGACCTTGCCGGTGGCCGCCACCTGCATGGGGCTGCCGAACGAGGTGCCCTCCGCGATGAGGCCGTCCGCACCCTTCTCGAGGTTCGCCGAGAGGAGCATGGGAATGCTCGCCGTCGACTGCAGGTGGCGGTGCAGACCGACCACCTGCTCAGCGGGCATGCCGCGCAGCATGTACCCGTTGGGCTGCGCCACCGCGTTGTCACGGTCGATGGCCGCCGGGTCCGGGAACATGGCGGCGAGGTGGAAGAGCTGCCCCACCTTGGCGCGGGTGTCCATCGACGCCAGCGTCGACCCCACCCACTGCACGCCCTCGGGGTCCAGGTTGAACGGACTGGCGGTGATGTCGACCATGGCTGGTGCTCCTAGTTGCTGGGTGTCCGGGTGGGGGTGGCGAAGATGCTGATGTCGGCGAAGGCCAGGCTCGGGACCACGACGTCCGCCTCGGGCAGGTTCCTGGGGCTGCCGATGCCGACGCAGAACATGCCGGCCGCGTGCGCCGCCTGCACGCCCGCCACCGCGTCCTCGTAGACGACGCAATGCGCGTGGGGCAGGCCGAGCAGTTCGGCGCCCTTGAGGAAGACCGCGGGAGCCGGCTTGGCGTCCGTGACCACGGTGCCGTCGACGACCGCCTCGAAGCAGCCCGCGATCCCCAGGTGCTGCAGGATGGCGGGGGCGTTCGCGCTGGCCGAGCCCAGTGCGCGCCTGATGCCGCGATCGCCGAGCGCGTGCAGGAACTCCAGGGCTCCGGGGAGCAGGTCCCGGGGCGAGAGGTCGCCCAGCATCTCCTTGTAGCGCTCGTTCTTGCGCGTGGCCCAGCGCAACCTGGCGTCGTCGTCAGCGGTGATGCCCCCGGCCTCGAGGACGATGTCGAGGGCCGCCAGTCGCGACACCCCCTTGGTGCGCTCCGCTGCCTCGTCGGTGAGCAGGAAGCCCAGTTCGGTGGCGAGTTCCTGCCAGGCCGCGTGGTGCAGGACGGCCGTGTCGACGAGCACGCCGTCGAGGTCGAACAGGGCGCCCCGGGCGTCCTGCATGGTCCTGGGCCAGCTCATGCCGCGCACACCTTCCGCTTCGGAGGACATCCTGCAAGAGAACCTTGCATCTGTCAGGTTTCTACTTTATCGTTTCAGTTATGCCCCTGACAAGCAATGAACTCACGAATCTTGTGGCCTCCCTCACGCTCGAGGAGAAGGTCCGACTGCTCACCGGCGAGGATGCGTGGAGTGCCTACGCCCTGCCCTCGATCGGACTGCGCAAGCTCGTCGTCTCCGACGGCCCGACCGGCGTGCGCGGCGCGGAATGGGACGAACGCGATCCCTCACTGTCCCTGCCGTCGGCCACCTGCCTGGCCTCCACCTGGGATCGCACGGCGCTGCGCACCATCGGGCAGCTGTCGGCCATGGAGGGGCGCCGCAAGGGCATCGACGTGGTGCTCGGCCCCACCATCAACCTGCACCGCTCCCCCCGCGGCGGTCGCCACTTCGAGGCCTACTCGGAGGACCCGTACCTGACCGGTGAACTGGCCGTGGCCTACATCAGGGGCGTCCAGGAGCAGGGCGTCGGCGCCTGCCCGAAGCACTACGTGGCCAACGACTCCGAGAACGACCGCTTCAGCATGAACTCCGTGGTCGATGAGCAGACGCTCCGCGAGCTCTACCTCGCGCCCTTCGAAGCCGCGGTCACCCAGGGCGAGGCCTGGTCGATCATGTCGGCCTACAACCGCACCAACGGCACCACCATGACGGAGAACGACCTCCTGCGACACCCGCTCAAGGACGAGTGGGGCTTCTCCGGCGTCGTGGTCTCGGACTGGACCGCCGTGCGCTCCGTCGAGGCGTCTGCGAACGCGGCCCAGGACTGGGCCATGCCCGGCCCCCGGAGCCCCTGGAGCGAGGGCCTGCTCGAGGCGGTGCAGGCCGGCCGCGTCCCCGTCGCGGCCATCGACGACAAGGTGCTGCGCATGCTGCGCCTGGCCAACCGCGTGGGCGCGCTGCAGTCCCAGCCGCAGGACGTGCGGACCGTGGCGGACGCGCGTGCCCGCATCCGGGCCATCGCGGCCGAGGGCATGGTGCTGGTGCAGAACGAGGGCGTGCTCCCGCTCGCGTCGCGCACCAAGTCCATCGCGGTGATCGGCGCGCACGCGCTGGAGGGCCGCATCATGGGCGGTGGCTCCGCGACCGTGCTCCCGTTCGCGCCCGTTTCGCCGCTCAACGGCCTGCGCGCAGGCGCAGCACTGGGCACCACCGTGCAGTTCGCGGTCGGCTCGCACCTCTCCGACGATCTCGAGCCCTTCCCGATCGAGTTGCTGATCGCACCCAATGGCAGCAAGGGCGTCGAGCTCACCTTCTTCGCCGAGGACGGCAGCGAGGTGCTGAGCGAGATCCGCGCCGGCAGCCACTTCATCAACATGAACCCCACCATCGCCGGACCCACGGCCTGGACCCGCGTGCGCACCCGCTTCACGGCGGCCGAGGCGGGGGTGCACCGCTTCGGCACCGCGACCCTCGGCGGCGCCAAGATCATCGTCAACGGCGAGACCCGCTTCGAGGGTGCCGCCACCTTCGAGGGCGATCCGGCCGCTGCCTTCATGAACCCGCCGCAGTCGTTCGTCGAGCAGGACATGCAGCCCGGTGAGAGCATCGACCTGGAGTTCCACGCGGCATCCGGCATGGGCATCCCCGGACTCTCCGTGGTTTCCACGCGCATCGGCTACCGCGCCCCGCGGCTGTCGGATGCGGCCGAACTCGAACGCGCCGTCGCCCTCGCCTCCACGGCCGAGGTCGCGATCGTCGTCGTCGGCACCACGGAGATCGTGGAGAGCGAGGGCTACGACCGCAGCGACCTCCGCCTGCCCGGTGACCAGGATGCGCTGGTGGCGGCAGTCGCGGCCGTGAACAAGCGCACCATCGTGGTCGTGAATGCCGGCTCACCGGTGGAGATGCCGTGGCGGGGGGACGTGGCGGCCATCCTCCTCACCTGGTTCCCGGGCGAGGAGATGGGCAACGCGCTGGCGGATGTCATCTACGGCGTCATCGAGCCCGGCGGTCACCTCCCGACGTCCTGGGCCGTCGATCTGGCGTCCGCGCCGGTGTCGAACACGGACCCCGCGCCGGGCACGCTGGAGGTCGTCTACGAGGAGGGCCTGAACATCGGCTACCGCGCGTACACGCTCGCTGGCAGGGAGCCCGCATACTGGATGGGCCACGGCCTGGGCTACACGACCTGGACGCGCGACAGCGTCGATGTCGTGTCGCAGATGCATGCCGGCAACCCGGTGACCGTGCACGTCGGGATCACCAACACCGGCAAGCGCGATGGCAGCACCGTGGTGCAGGTGTACCTGCGCCGTCGTGAGTCCGGAGTTCGCCGTCCCGCGCACTGGCTGGCCGGATTCGCGCGCGTGTCGGCGCCGGCTGGCGCGTCCGTCACGGCCGAGGTCACCATCGAGGCCCGCCGCTTCCAGCACTGGGCGGATGGCTGGCAGACCGAGCCCGGCCAGTTCGAGGTCATCGTCGCCGACAACGCCTCACTGACGGACGGCACGGTCCGCACCATCGAGATCAAGTAGCACATCGACGTCGTGAGCGCCGGTCCGGAGGTCATCGGACCGGCGCTCCGTTCGTGGCCACGGCCGGCTGCGAAGGGCATGCGAGAGGATGAGGGCATGACGGAGACGACACACCCGCTGCCGGGCGCTGCAGGCGTCCGATGGATCGTGACCACGGAGGACGCCCCTTGGGTCGAGCAGGCTCCGGCCGCGCTCTCGACGCCCACCGCCATGCCGTCGACGCTCGTCGACCTCGAGCACCCACAGCAGGTCATGGAGGGGTTCGGCGCCTCCTTCAACGAGTTCGGCTGGGATGCGCTCGCCCTGCTGAGCGAGGCCGATCGTGACGCTGTCATGCGCGCGCTGTTCGAGCCGGGGACGGGCCTGGATCTGGCGCTCTGCCGGATGCCCTTGGGGGCCAATGACTTCTCGCGCGACTGGTACTCCTACGACGAGCTGGAAGGAGACTTCGAGCTGTCGGGCTTCAGCATCGCGCACGACGAGGAGACGCTCATCCCGTTCATCCGCGCGGCCAAGCGGCATCAGCCGGCACTGCGCCTGTGGGCCTCACCGTGGAGCCCGCCCACCTGGATGAAGGACAACGGGCACTACGCATGCAGCGCGCCCATGGCCCTGTGGCAGCGTGCGGAGAACGGCCTGCAGCCCCATCAGGTTCGCGCCGAAGACACCGACACCTTCATCCAGGAGGATCGCTACCTCGACGCCTATGCGCGCTACTTCGGCCGCTTCATCGACGCCTACGCCGAGCGCGACATCGCGATCGGCATGGTGATGCCGCAGAACGAGTTCAACTCCGCACAGGTGTTCCCCAGCTGCACCTGGACGCCCCAGGGCCTCGCCCGCTTCATCCGCCACCTGGGCCCGGAGATGGCCCGGCGTGGCGTCGAGATCTTCCTCGGCACCCTCGAGCGCCCGAAGGAGTGGCAGGCGGAGGCGGTGCTCGATGACCCCGGGGCGGGCCCGTTCGTCTCCGGTGTCGGCGTTCAGTGGGCCGGGAAGGGCGCGGTGCCCTACCTGCACCGCAAGCGCCCCGAACTGCGCATCTACCAGTCGGAGCAGGAGTGTGGCGATGGCCTCAACGACTGGCGCTTCGCCCGTTACACCTGGTCGCTCATCAGGCACTACATGACGCACGGTGCAAGTGCGTACATGTACTGGAACATGGCGCTCGTGGAGGGCGGCATCAGCCGCTGGGGATGGGCGCAGAACTCGCTCGTCGTGGTTGATCCCGTGACGCGCAGCTACCGCTTCTCACATGAGTACCAGTTGCTCAAGCACATGACGCACTTCGTGCGGCCGGGAGCCAGGGTGCTGCCGACGTCGAGCTATGCCGGCTTCGAGCAGCAGTTGGCGTGGCGCAATCCCGATGGGGGCGTGGTCCTCGTCGTGCACAACGACACGTGCGCAGCCCAGGAGTGGAGCGCCCTCCTCGGCGGCCTGGTGCTCACGGCCACGCTGCCCGCGGATTCGTTCAGCACCTTCGTCATCCCCGCGACGTCATAACGGCCGCGCGCCGGCCTGCGAAGCGCTGTCCGGCGCCTGCGCGTCAGTCGCTCGTCGTGAAGTCGTGGCCGAAGCGCGCGGCCTTGGTCGCCAGGTAGGCGGCATTGTCCGGGTGGGGCGCGATGACGAGTGGCTCACGCCCGGAGATGGTCAGCCCGTAGCCCTCGAGGCCAGCGCGCTTCGCCGGGTTGTTCGTGAGCAGGCGCATGGACCTGATGCCGAGGTCGACGAGGATCTGCGCGCCGGTCCCGTAGTCGCGCGCATCCGCCTGGAACCCCAGGGCGAGGTTCGCGTCGACGGTGTCGAGCCCCTGCTCCTGCAACGCATAGGCCTTGAGCTTGCCAAGCAGACCGATGCCCCGTCCTTCGTGTCCGCCGACGTAGAGCACGACGCCGCGACCCTTCGCCGCCACGGCGTGGAGTGCGGCATCCAGCTGCGGTCCGCAGTCGCAGCGGTTGGAGTGGAAGACATCGCCGGTGAGGCATTCGGAGTGCACGCGCACGAGGACGTCCTCACCGTCGCCGATCTCACCCATGACCATGGCGAGGTGCTCGCTGCCGTCGATGAAGCTGCGGAAGCCGACGGCATGGAAGGTGCCGTACTCGGTGGCCAGTTCGGTCTCCGTCACGCGCTCCACCTGGCGCTCGGTGCGCCGGATGTAGGAGATGAGATCCGCGATCGACACCATGACGATGCCGTGCGCATCTGAGAAGGCGCGGATCTCCGGCGCACGCATCATCTCCCCGTTGTCATGCTGGATCTCGACGCAGATGCCAGCGGGGCGGAGGCCCGCCAGTCGGCAGAGATCCACCGTGGCCTCGGTGTGCCCGGCACGCCGCAGCACCCCGCCGGGTACCGCACGGAGTGGGAAGACGTGACCGGGTCGCGTGAAGTCGTTGGGCACGGAGTCCGGCGCGGCCAGCGTGCGCACCGTGATCGCGCGATCGGCCGCGGAGATGCCCGTGGCCTCCACACCGCGGGCATCGACGGACACGGTGTACGCCGTGCCCTTCTGGTCCGTGTTGACGGCCGTCATCGGTGGGATGTTGAGGCGGTCGAGGTCCTCGCCCACCATGGGTGCGCAGATGACGCCGGTCGAGTAGCGGACGGCGAAGGCCATGAGCTCCGGTGTCGCCAGCTCGGCGGAGAAGATGAAATCGCCCTCGTTCTCGCGGTCCTCATCGTCGACGACCAGCACGAGCTTGCCCTCGCGGATGGCTTGGATGGCGTCCTCGATCGGGTCGAGTCTCACGGCTTCGTACATGGGGATGAGTCTACGGACGCGGCGCGGAGGCGACCGGTCTCGCTCCGCCGCCCTCGCCGCCCCTGGCGCGTCCACGCCCCGCCAGGGTCAGGCGGTGACCCTGGCCTGTCGCGGACGCCATCAGACGACCACGACACGCACACGGCCCAGGTTGTCCACGCGCGCGAACGGCGTCCCCGAATCTCGCTCATGCTGGGCGCGCACGCGCACCGTGACGAAGTGGGTGCCGACGTCGTTGAATGCGTGTGTGCGCGAGAGGCGCACCTGCCGCTCTCCGGCGAGGTCGTCTGCGGCGGCGAACTCGCCTTGTCCCTCGAAGTCCCACTCCAAGCGCACGATCGGAGCGCCAGCGGGTGGCGCCTCCGCGGTCACCGTGAAGACCACGTCCTCGCCCGCCATCACCTCGGCCCGCGTGGCGCCGTTGGCGAGCAACCTGATCGTCGGCTGCACACCGAGGCGCTCGAGGGCCGCGGCGGGCACCTCCACCTGGCCTTCGACCACCCGGTACGCGGTGCTCGCCGCCGGCTCGACTCCGCGCTCGACCCACGCGCTGAGCGCGCGTAGCGCCTCATGCAGGACGCCGACGTAGCTGACGCTGTGCGTCGGATCGTCCTGGCGTTCGAAGTCGCCGTGCAGCGCATGGTCGACGAACCAGAGCCGGAACATGTCCTCGGCGCGTGCGCCCAGGTGCTCGGTGACCCGTTGCCGGTACCAGTCGGCCTGCCAGGGGAAGGCTTCGCGGTCGAGCAGGCAGGCCACCACGATCATGCGGTCGTGGATGTGTCCGGTCTGCAGCGTGCCCGTCGCGCCCATCGCCATCATGGGGCCCACGATCATCGGCCGTTGCGGGTACCGCGGAGTGCCGTCCTGATTGCGGAACTGGTCCCAGACCGCGTACTCCGTCCCCGGCACCTGGTGTCGGTGGTAGGTCTGCGCGGCGAGGAAGTTGCTGTTGTCGATCCGCACCCCATCGCCGACGGCGATGCCCTGCACCAGTGTCCCGATCGCCTGCTCGTCGAAGACGATGACCCGGACGCGCGCGGCCCGCAGGTTGAAGCTGGCGCCTGCGGCGGCTCCGCTCGTCACGCGCAGCACCGCCGACTGCAGGTCGTCCGGGAGGGTGATGTCGAGCTGCAGTGCGGCCACCGCATCGTCGTTGGCACTGGCGGCGAACGCGTTGTCAACGCCACCACGGGCACGACCCGCCTGCGGCGACAGCGGCAATGCCCTCGCGGCGGCCTCGCGCAGGCCGATCACCCCGGTCACGCGGGCATCGACCTGCAACCGATCCCGCCGCACCGAGGATGCGGGGTCGGTGCCCAGGTAGCCGGGTGCCGTCCAGAACTCCTCGAAGTACGTGGGATCCATCGTGACGAGCGCCTGGTAGAGGACGGCGAACGCGTGGATGCCCATGGTGCGATGCGCGGTCCACGACCGCGGTGGGAAGCCCATGCGCGTCACCTCGAGGAAGGCCTCCCGCTCCTCCGATGTCAGGCCGACGAGCGGGTCGCCGCTCCCCCCGGGCTCGAGGGCATCGACGATGCCATCGAAGGCGTTGCGTAGGACGCGCATGGCGTGCATGCGCACGCTGAAGACATTGGGGATGGCCATCGGGCTGCCGGGGACGTAGGGCACGAAGCCGTCCCAGACGCCGGTGGTGTTCTCGGCCGCACCGATCGTGCGGAAGGCCCCACCGCTGCCACCATAGGCGTAGCCATACGGGCGGTGCGTGCCGTACATGCCCTGGGCGACGCTGCGTGAGTACTCAGCGCACGCAGCGTTGGCCCGATAGGCCGACAACGTGGGGTCGCCCTGCGATCCGGGCACGTGCACGTCGGCGCCACCGTTCGTCTCCAGGAAGTAGGCACCGCTTGAGACCGCGAAGCCGATGCGGTCCTCCTGGCCGGTGGCCGAGACCGCCAGGAACTCACTGTCGGGCACCGGCGTGAAGTGCTGGAAGAAGCGACCCTGGTACTGCTCCGCCGGCGGCAGGTAGAGCGAGAAGCGCGTGCTGTTGCTCGCGAATCCGCCATGCACGTACCGATGCCGCACTGGTGCGTCACGCCACTCGTCAACATCCACGTAGGGATCGGTGAAGTCCTCGTACAGCACAGCTGGCATGACACTCACTCTCGATTCACGGCACTCAACCTCCGCGGAGTCCTGACGCCGGGCCCGTGCCCGGGCCGCAGGTGCCGACGGCTCCCGGGTGCGTTCGCTGGGTTGTCAGATGGAGGGGTTGGGGACGACCCGGGCCCGCAGCGTGACCTTGGCGAAGAAGTCCTCGAGCATGGTGCGGTTGTCGATGCGCGAGAAGGCACGGATCGTCTGGCCCTGCGGGTTGGGCTCATAGCGCCCGCTGTCGAGGATGCGCGGGCACGGCAGGTCCGTCCAGTCGCTCGACGAGACCTCGGACTCCATCATCGTCGGCAGCACGGTGAGCAGCGCGAGCGGGCTGTCGCCGAGCACGTACGACTCACCGAGCGGGATACCGAACTCGGAGAAGCGCTCCGAGATCAGGACGATCTTCTGCAGCAGGTAGTCACCGAGCGCGCCGTTTCCGCCGAGACGCACGATGAGTTCCGCGCGCGAGGTCATGCACTGCCGGTACACATTGCGAGGCACCTGCCACACCTCGATGCCCGACCGGTTGAAGATGACCTGACCGGCGAGGAGGTCGATCGAGAGGTTGTACTCGAGGTCACCGGAGCCGGGGCCGCGGGGCGCGGTCTCGTCATGCTCGTAGCCGCCGATCCACACGAGCGTCATGCGCTCAGCGATGCGCGGTTCCATGAGGTAGGCACTCGCGACCTCCGTGAGTCCCGCCCCGCAGCACACGAACAGTGGGAGGTCGGTGTCATCGCGCATGGCCTCCTGGACGATGAAGCGCGCACCCGCGCTGTCCACCGGGGTCTCCGCGTCGGGCAGTCGGTGCAGACCGCCGCGCAGCACCGGCACCTCCTCACGTCCGCACAGCGCCGCCACCTCGCGCGCGTACTGCACGGCCGTGTCGATGACGGGCGTGAAGTCGTGGTCGCGATCGTCGCGCATGATGCCCAGGCGCGTGCCGATGACGGCCCGCACGTCGACCGACGGGCTCAGCAGGTGGTGCGCCAGCTGCGCCAAACCGTCGGGGTCGCCCGAGTAGTCGTTGTCGCTGATGACACGTGCGTGTGGCACCACGTACTTGAGGGGCCAGAAGGGGTGATCCATGGCGGTCATCTCTCTGCGAGCAGCTCGAGCTTGGCGAAGAGGTCCTCGAGCCACAAGCGGTTGTCGATATGGGTGAACACCCGCAGCGGACGGCCGTCGGGGTTGTCGACGTACAGGCCCTCGTCGTTGATGAAGGGGCAGCGGCGTTCGTCCCAATGGCAGGACGCGGGCTCGGACTCGAACATCGACTGCAGCGCCGTCGCCAACACGAGCGGGCTGTCGCCGAGCACGTATGTCTCGCGCGCGACCATGCCGAAGCCCGAGACGTTGGCAGCCACGGCCCCCAACCGGGCGAACAGGAACCTGCCCAGCTTGCCCCCGCGGCGGTGCATGCGCAGTTCCAACTCGGCGCGGCTGGCGAGCGCCTGTCGGTACGCATCCCTCGGGAACTGCCAGATGTTGAGGTTGGAGTCGTTGAACACCACCTGGCCGGAGATGCGATCGATGTTGAGGTTGTACTCCATGTCGGGGGCGCCCGGCGCGACTGGCGCTCCCGGGTGCTCGTGCCCGCCGATCCACACGACGGTGAGGCGTTCCGCGATGCGCGGCTCGATGAGCCATGCACAGGCGATCTCGGTGAGGCTGGCGCCGCACACCACATAGAGCGGTGTGTCGACGTCGTCGCGCATGGCCTCCTCGATGATGAGTTGGATGCCATCGGAGTCCAGCGGATCGCGGTGATCGACCATGTGGCCGCGTGCACCGGTGACGATCTTGACCTCGTCGCGCTTGCAGAGCCTGGCTACCTTGCGTGCGATCTGGGCCGCTGCCAGTGGCACGTCCTCGTGCTGGCTCCCCCAGTGATCGCCCACCGCGAGGTGCGTGCCGATGATGCCGACGATGTCGACGGTCGGGCTCAGCAGGTGGTGCGCGAGTTGCACCAGGCCGTCGGGGTCGCCCGCGTAGTCGTTGTCGCAGATGACGCGGATGCGCTTCGCGTCAGCCGCGACCGACCAGGCGCTCCTGTACTTGGACATGGTGGCGCCCATCACTTTCCGAGTACGGCGTCCCACAGCACGGCCTGTGCTGCGAGGGCGTCCTGCGCGTCCTGGGCCTGGCGCAGCGCCGCCATGTCGATGCGGTCGCACACCGCGTCCAGGCGCTTGATGGTCTCGATGCTGCGGGACACAGCGGCGACCGGGTCCTCACGGAACGGGAACTGGTCGAGCAGCACCGGATCGGTCCAGCCGATCTCACGCAGGGCGAGCATGTACTCGAGGGTCTCGAACAGGTGGACCGAGCCGACGGGGAGGTCATCGTCCCATCCACGCCAGTTGTCGTTGAGTTCCGCGCTCACCAGCTTGCCGTGGCGGTGGATGAGTTGCACGGCCTCCGCCGGCGTCTCGTTGGCGAGCAGCGAGTGGCCGAAGTCCATGACGATGCCGACGTTCGGGACGCCCATCTCCTGGATGGCCAGCAGGGTCTTGGTCGCGGTGGCGAGCAGCATGCGCACGCGCGGTTCCTTCGCCTTGTACTCGATCGCGAACTGGACACCGGGGTTCTCCTGGGCGAGCGTCCGGATGCCGTCGATCGTGTAGTCCCACATCTGCATGTAGTTGACCTGGCCGGGCATGTCGAAGCCATCCTGCCCGGGCCAGAACTTCACATACCCGGCCTCGAGGACGGCGGCTGCGTCGATGGCCTCGCGCACGCGGTCGAGGGTCTTGGCGCGCAGCTTGGGGTCGGGATTGGTGAAGGAGCCCTTGGCGTACTCGCGCATGTAGATGTGCGGCGTGGTGGCGCGGCACTTGAGCCCGTTGTCGTCGAGCATCTTCTTCATCTCGGTCGCGGACAGGCCATCGGTGGCGAAGGGCACATTGATGTCCAGGTAGGTGAGGTCCGGCACCTTGGAGGCCGCCATGATCATGTCGTAGCTCGACTTGGGATCGCCGTAGCCGTCAGAGGCGTAGCGATCCACGAATTGGCCGAACGCCCAGATGCCGGAGCCGAAGGTCAACGATGACATGGTGCTAGTTCCTTTCCTTGAATTCCGATATGAGCGCGGCCGCGACCTGCGAGTCCGTGATCAGGATGTTGATCCAGCCGCCGCGGAGTGCGGCGCGAATGGCTTCGAGCTTGCGCATGCCACCGGCGACGCCGATGCGGCGCGGGACATTGCGCAGGAGGGTTGCGGGGATGCCGAGCACGCGTTCGTCCAGCGAAGAGCGCACCGGGTCGCCGGCAGCGTCGAAGTAGTGCAGACAGACGTCGCCGACCCCACCCAGGGATCGCAGCTCCGCCTGGTCCCCGTCGCTGATGGAGTTGCCCGACTCTGCGAGCAGCGGTGAGGGTTCGAGGGCGCCGATGCCGACCAGGGCGGTGGTGAGCCCCTGCCACGCCTCCACCACCTGGTGCACGTAGGGGTCCGCGAGCAGTGCGTCCCGTGCCGCGGCGGAGCCGACCACGCCGGGAGCGGCCAGGAACCTCGGTTCGCCACCGGTGAGTTCCGCGAAGCGCGCGGTCAGTCGGGTGGCGGACACCTGCGCCAGCGGGTTGCCCACTCCGCCGAGGAGTTGCACGACCTCGGTGGCCACGCGATGGGGGCGCGGACGCATGGCCTCAGCGGTCGCCAGCAGCGAGGCGCTCCACGAGGAGATGCCGAGACGCTCGTTGCCGTAGAGGGTGGACTCCAGGTAGGTCGCCGCTGCCGCCCCGAGCACGGCATGACCGTGCCCGTCCACGGCGTCGGCGATGACGACGTCCTGGATGCCGAAGGCGCGCACCAGTTCCCGCTCCCAGTCCACATGCAACTCCGCGGGCGGCACCACCGTCGTACGCACGATGCCGAGTTCCACGGCCTGCTTCAGCAGGCGGCTGACGCGCGCCTGGGGGATGCCGAGTTGGGCGCAGATCTGCGGCTGGTTCAGGCCCTCCTCGTGGTACATGAGGGCGACCTTGGTGATGAAGCGCAATTGTTCCGTGCCGGGCGTCGCCATGGTCAGACCGCCAACCGGGCGCGGGCGACCGCGTCGTGCCAGTCCTGCCGACGCTGGCGCCGGCCGACGTCATCGAGGGCGGGCGCGTACTCCGCCTCGGTGCGGGCCCGCTCCGCGAGTTGCACGTCGTCCCAGATGCCGACCGTGCGCCCCGCGAAGTTCGCGGCGCCCACCGCCGAGAGCTCGGCCACGGTGGATACGGCGATGCGGGCATGGGCGAAGTCGGCTTGGCGCTGCATGAGATCAGCATTGCGGGTGGCGCCGCCGTCCGCACGCAGGTTGTCGACGTGCACGCCGGAGGCGCGCATGGCGTCGACGATGTCCGCCACCTGCATGGCGACGGAGTCGAGGCCGGCGGAGGCGATGTCCGCGAAGCCGGTGCTCATGGTGAGGCCGGAGAGGACTCCCGTCGCCTGCTCGTCCCACCAGGGAGCACCCAGTCCGTTGAAGGCGGGCACGAGGTGCACGGCACCGGTGCTGGGCGTCGCCGCGGCGGCCAGCGCCTCGACGGTCGTACCGAAGAGCCCGGCCAGCCAGACGAGCGTCGAACCGCTGGAGAGGATGTTGCCCTCGAGCGCACGCGCGATGCCGCGCTCGTCGCTCCAGGCAATGGTCTCGCACAGGCCCTGGGCGAGCCCGTTGGCAGGGCTGATCGCCATCACGGACGAGCCCGTGCCGTAGGTGGCCTTCACGCGACCCGGGATCCAACCCGCATGCGCGAACAGCGCAGCGTGGGAGTCGCCGAGGACACCGGAGATCGGCGTGCCGGCAGGCACGCCCGGCAGTGCCTCCGTGCGCAGTCGATGCACTGCGCTGGAGGGGACGACCTCCGGGAGCACGCCTCGCGACAGGCCGAAGAGGTCGAGCAGGTCGTCGCTCCAGGTCCCGGTCGCGACGTCGAGCAACTGTGTGCGACTGGCATTGCCGACTTCGATCACGTGACCGGCGCCGAGCTTCCAGAGCAGCCAGGAGTCGACGGTGCCGATGCAGGCGTCGGCACCGTCGGGCAGTCCGGGCAGCACCACCGCGGCCTTGAGGGCCGAGAACATGGGGTCGAGCGGCAGGCCGCTGAGGCGGCGCACGTCGTCCGCCACCGGCACGAAGCGCTCGATGAGGGCGCTGCTGCGCCGGTCCTGCCAGGTGAGCACGGGTGCCAGGGGATCGCCCGTCCGGCGATCCCACACCACGAGCGATTCCCGTTGCGTGCTCAGGCCGATGGCGGACACGACGACACCCGGCGCCTGGGCGAGCGCGGCGGCCACTGCCGCCTGCACGGTGTCCCAGAGGTGGTTCGCATCCTGCTGCACCCAGCCCGGTCGGGGATGGGTGGTGGTGACATCAGCAGCGCCGCGCGCGACCACCCTGCCGTGCGCGTCCACCAGGAGGGCCTTGGTACTGCCACTGCCCTGGTCGATCGCCAGCACTGCCGACGGTGTCATCTCACTTCGCTCCGAAGACCTCGCGAGCGGCATCGGCGATGCCCGCCGGCGTCAGCCCGTAGTGCTCGAACAGCCACTCGACCGAACCGGTCGGTGCGAAGTGGTCGGTGCCGATGATGCGCATGGGCACCGGTGCGTTCGTGACCACCACTGCTGCGACGGCGGCGCCCAGCCCACCCTTGCTCACGGCTTCC
>DAHWFQ010000146.1:0-10685 GCA_027324895.1 Actinomycetota bacterium
GAGCGTCGCGCCCTGGTCACGACGTTGGGCCCGCTGTGGGACGGCAACGAGGTGTGGCTGCTCGTCGCAGGCGGTGCCACCTTCGCGGCCTTCCCCGAGTGGTACGCCACCCTGTTCAGTGGCTTCTACCTGCCGCTGTTCCTCATCCTGTTCGGCCTCATCATCCGTGGTGTCGCGTTCGAGTACCGCAGCAAGCACGGTGACATCGTCTGGCGCCAACGCTGGGACTGGGCCATCCTCATCGGCTCCTTCCTGCCCTCGCTGCTCTGGGGTGTGGCCTTCGCGAATCTCGTGCGTGGCACCCAATTGGAGCAGCAGGCGAACACCGGCTTCCTGTACACGGGTGGCTTCTGGGCCCTGCTCAACCCCTTCAGCCTGCTCGGCGGCCTGGTGACGCTCACGCTGTTCATCACGCACGGCGCGATCTTCGTCAGTCTCAAGACCGACGGCGATATCCGCTACCGCGCGCGCGATCTGGCCTTCCGCATCGGCCTGGTGGCCGCGGTGCTGGCCGTGGTGTTCCTGCTCTGGGCGCAGATCGCGTACAGCAACAACACCTGGACCTGGGCGCCGGTGCTGCTCGCGGCGGTGTGCTGGCTCGCGGCCATCGCCTGCGTGCGCGCCGGTCGTGAGGGTTGGTCATTCCTGTTCAGTGCGCTCACGCTGGCGCTCGCGGTGATCTCGCTGTTCGGGATGCTCTACCCGAACCTGATGCCGAACCTGGACCACGTCGCCGGCCACGGCCTGGACATCCACAACGCGTCGTCCACGGAGACCACGCTGAAGATCATGACCGGAGTGGCCGTGGTGCTGACGCCGATCGTCCTGCTCTACCAAGGGTGGACCTACTGGATCTTCCGCAAGCGCCTCACGGCGGCGCAGATCCCGAACCCGGAGCAGGGCATCCTCGACACGGTCCACTGAGCGAGGCACACCAGATGGTGGGTGGCGGTTGACGCACCGGTGCTCAGCCGCCACCCACGCGCGGTTCGAGGCTGCGAAATATCCGTGTGCGTACATCGATCACACGGACGCGCCCGGAGCTGCCTGGGGCCGTTGGCTAGCATCACGGCATGCGCCCCCTCGATCCCGAGCTGATCCGCCGCTCGGGGCCCATCAGGGGTGCCGTGGTGGCGACCGTGCTCACCGGCCTGGTATCGGCCACGGCCGCGGTCGTCCAAGCAGCCAGCGCGGCCGCGCTGATCTCCCGCGCCTTCCTCCGACACCAGCCGGTGACCTCGCTCGGCCTCCCGCTGGCGGCATTCGCCGCCGCATGGCTGTTGCGTTCGACGGCGAACACGGTCCAGGACGTGTGGGCCCGACGTTCCGGACTGCGCGCGGTGGCCGCGCTGCGTCAGGAGATCGCGTCCGCCTATGCGCGGAGCGATGCCAGCACGAGCACGATGTTCCCGCTGCTCAGCCGGGGGATCGATGCCCTCGAGGTGTACATCGCGCGTTACCTCCCGCAACTCGTCCTGGCGGTGCTGGTGCCCGTGGGTCTCGGTGCCTGGATCCTGCGCAATGACGGCTGGACGGCCATCGTCCTTGCCATCACCATCCCGCTCATCCCCGTGTTCATGGCCCTCATCGGCTGGTTCACCGACGCCGCCGTGACCAAGCAGTGGTCAGCGGTCGGTCGCATCACGGATGTCATCGGCGACCTCTTCACCGGCCTGCCCGATCTCATCATCTTCGACCGCGCCCGGGCCCAGGCGGACGTCATCCGCAGGCTCGGCACCGATGCCACGCACGCGACCATGCGCGTCCTGCGCATCTCCTTCCTGTCCTCCTTCGCACTCGAACTCATCGCCACCATCAGTGTCGCCATCATGGCGCTGGGCATCGGACTGCGGCTCACGAGTGGCCGCATCGATCTCGAGACCGGGCTGATGATCCTGATCCTCGCGCCCGATGTGTACCTGCCCCTGCGTCTCGTCGGCACGCAGTTCCACGCCGCCGTGGAGGGGATGGAGGCATGGAACCAGGCGCTTCCCCTGCTGCAAGCGCATCGGCAGTCCGGCGCTGTGCTCACCGGGCCCATCGACTCCTTGAGCTTCGAGGGGCTCGTATGCGGCTACGACATCCCGCTCACCGGAGCGCTGGTGTGGCGCTTCGAACGGGGGACGCTCACCGCCATCACCGGGCACAGCGGTGTCGGCAAGTCCACCTTGCTGCGCACGGCAGCCGGCCTCCTCCCACCTCTCTCCGGCAGTGTCTCGGTCAACGGCCAGCACGTGCACTCGCTCGACGAGCGCGTGTGGTTCGAGCACGTCGGATACGTGCCGCAGGAGCCGTGGTTGGGCCATGGCTCCGTGCGGGATGCACTCGCAGCCGGCGCGCGGTCGTCGGACGAGGAATGCCGGGCGGCCCTCGATCTCGTCGGCCTGCAGGGCCTCCCGCTCGATGCCCGCATCGACGACTTCAGCGGCGGGGTCTCCATCGGACAGCGTCGACGCATCGCCTTGGCGCGCTACCGGCTGCGCAACTGCGATGTGCTGCTCCTCGACGAGCCAACTGCCGCCGTGGACGCGGAGAGCGAGGCGGCCATCCTCGAACTGCTGGAGGCGTGGCGTGCGCAGGGCGCGATCGTCATCGTGGTGGCGCACCGCGCCGCCCTGGTGAAGGCAGCGACCAGCGTCCTGCATCTCGGGGGCGTGCGATGAAGCGGACGATCCTGGCCGTGCTCGCCGCCGCCGCCACCTTCGCCTCGGCCATCGGCCTGGTGACCACCGGGGCCTGGCTGATCAGCGAGGCGGCCCTGCGTCCCCCACTGCTCACGCTTGAGGTCGCCATCGTCTCGGTACGCGCGTTCGGCATCTCGCGAGGCTCGTTCCGCTGGCTCGAGCGCGTGGTGTCGCACGACGCCGCATTGCACGAGACCGTGCAACGGAGGGCGCACCTCTGGACCGCACTGGCCAAGGCGGGCCCGCGTGGGGCGTGGGGCCTGCGCACCGGGGATGCGATCACCAGGGTCATGCAGGATGCCGAGCTGCTGCAGGACCGCATCACCCGCGTCATCGTCCCTGCCGCCGCAGCCATCGTCACCGCCCTGGGCGCGGTGCTGCTGCAGGTGCACCTGCAATCGCTCGCGGGACTGCTGTTCCTTGCCGCCTTCGCGGTCGCCGGAATCCTCGTGCCCCTGCTCGCACACCGCGTCGAATTCGCCGCCGCCCAGCGTGCGCTGGTGGAGCGCGCGACCATGAACGCGCAGTTGGCGGCGCTGGTGTCCCACAAGGACGAGATGCGCGTGCTGGGCCTGGTGGACGCGGCCCTCGTCGATATCGCAGCGGCCGACGGGCGGCGCCTCAGGATCGAGACACGGGCCGCGCTGCTCTCCGGGCTCACGCAGTGGGTGGCGCTGGTGGCGAGCGGCCTGGCCATCGTCGGCGGACTCCTGGCGGCGATCCCGGCCGTCCTCGACGGTTCGTTGCAGGGGCCACACCTGGCGATCGTCGCCCTCCTGCCCTGGTCGGCGAGCGAGGTCATCACCGCGCTCGCACTGGCCGCCTCGGCGCTCGTGCGGGTGCGCTCAGCGGGCGCCCGACTGGCCGACATCGAGACCCTGGAGCCCGTGGTGCCGGCTGTGCAGCCGCGTGAGCAGGCCGGGCTCTCGGTGCAGGGGTTGGCGGTCCGCTGGGAGGACGTGGACGCCGTCCACGACATCGACATCGAGGTGCCGCGGGGCCATCGGGTGGCCTTGGTCGGTCGCAGCGGTGCCGGTAAGTCCAGCGTGGTGAGTGCAGTGCTGGGTCTGGTGGAATACCGCGGGACGGTTGCCGTCGGGGGGGCGGCTGGCGACCTGCCTCGTGCCTCGCTCATCACCGCTGTGCCGCAGGCACCGCACATCTTCCACACCACGGCACGGGAGAACCTGCGCATGGCCATCGGCGCGGTCCCCGATCTGCAGCTGCGGCGGGCACTCGACCGGGTCGGCCTCGCGCACGTCGAGCTGGATCGCGACCTCGGCCGCATGCCGCTCTCGGGTGGCGAGGCCCAGCGCCTGGGGCTGGCCCGTGCGCTGTTGCTGGACGCCCCGGTCATCGTGCTGGACGAGCCCACGGAGCACCTCGACGAGGACACCGCGGCCGAGGTCATGCGCACCATCCACGACCAGACGTGGGACCGCTCGGTCCTCATGACCACCCATCGCCTCACGGACCTGACGGACTTCGACTGTATCCACGTCATTGAAGACGGAACCATCGTCTGCAGCGGCACGTTCGCCGAGTGCCTCATGGGCAGCGCATGGTTCCGTGAATCGGTGGAATGGCGTTTGGACAAAGCCCGCCTCGATTGAGCACCATGCGTACATGACCGAGCAACCGAGCAAGGCGCTGCTTGATGCGGTGCTGGACATCTCCAGTGGTGCGACCCTGCGGAGCACGCTGCAGCGGATCATCGACAACACGGCGATGCTCACCGGTGCCAAGTACGGCGCCATCGCCGTGCGCGGCAAGAAGGGCGAGGTCGAGGAGTTCGTCTACACCGGCATGACGGACGAGGAAGCCGATGAGATCGCGACCTTCCCGGAAGGCAAGGGACTCTTCGGCCACATGCTCGAGCACCCGGATGTGCTGCGCCTGCGGGACATGGCCGACCACTCATCCTCGGTGGGGCTGCCACCGGGCCATCCGCCGATGCATTCCTTCCTCGGCGCCCCGCTGCACGTGGCGGGCAGCAAGTTCGGGCAGATCTACCTCAGCGAGAAACGATCGGGCGGCGAGTTCACCGAGGCCGACGAACACCTCGTGGACGCCTTGGCCGCGGCTGCTGGCGTGGCTGTCGACAACGCGCGCATCCGCGAACTGCGATCCGCGCTCGTGCTCACCGAGGACCGTGAGCGCATCGCCCGCGACCTCCACGACCTGGTGATCCAGCGCCTGTTCGCCACCGGCATGTCATTGCAGGCACTGCTGCGCTCCACGGAACTGGAGCCTGCTGCCCGCGCCCGCCTGGACAATGCCGTGGACGAACTCGACAAGACCGTGAAGCAGATCCGGCAGACCATCTTCGCCCTGCAGGACACCAGCCCACGGGGTGTGCGAGCGCGCGTCATCGCGGAGTTCGAGGCCTTCCGCACCACCTACGACTGTGCCGCCGAACTGGTGTTCAGCGGCCCCATCGACGCCTCCGTTCCCGAACGACTCACGACGCATGCGGTGGCGGTGGCCCGCGAACTCCTGTCCAACGTCGCCAAGCACTCCAAGGCGACGACCGTCGAGATGCTGGTGAAGGTCGTGGGCGACGAACTCACGATCACGGTGACGGACAACGGCGTGGGCTTCGTGGAGCCCCCGCATCGTCGGGGCCTGTCCAATGTGGCGCGCCGCGCGGAGGCGCACAGCGGACTGTTCACCATCGAGGCACTCGAGCCCTCAGGCACGCGTGCCCACTGGTCGGTGTTCCTGCCCCTCGGCACCTGAGCCCGAGAACACGAACGCCCCGACCTCCGGCCGGGGCGTTCGTTGCGGGATTCACATATTGGCGCGGAGGCCCAGTCGCACGGCGAGGGCAGCGGCCTGGGTGCGGCGCTCCAGGCCCAACTTGGCGAGCAGCGAGGACACGTAGTTCTTCACCGTCTTCTCGGCCAGGGACATGCGCTCGGCGATCTGACGATTGGTGAGGCCCTCACCGATGAGCTCGATGACCCGACGCTCCTGGTCAGTGAGGTCGTCGAGTTCGGCCGCGGCGGAGCCGGCCTTGCGCAGCCGCGAACGGACGCGCTCGGCCGCGTGCGCGTCGAGTGTGGAATCGCCGCGCGCGATGATGCGGATGGTGTTGAGCAACTCGTCGCCGCGGATGTCCTTCAAGGCGTAGCCGCCGGCGCCGGCGATGATGGCGCCGAGCAGCGCCTCGTCGTCCGCGTAGGACGTGAGCATGAGGGTCTGGATCTCCGGGTTCATGGAGCGGATCTCACGGCACAACTCCACGCCGCTGCCGTCCGGCAGCCGCACATCGAGCACCGCGATCGTGGGGGCCAGATCAAGGATGGCCTTGAGCCCCTCGTGCGCCGTGCCGGCGTCGCCCACGACCTCGAGGTCGGGCTCCGCATTGATGAGTTCGATGAGCCCACGGCGAACCACTTCGTGATCGTCGACAATGAACACTCTGACGGACATCCGACCTCCATTGCATGCAGTAGGGCATTCTTCCCTATCTTTCGGGCAACTTGCACCGTTTCAGGGGGAATCCTTTCGGCGCGGCCCCGCCGAGGGTCCCGGCCCCCTCCCGTCCACCTCGTGGCCCGCCTCGGTCGGCTCCCGTACCCTCCCGGTATGGCAGCGCGGGTGCGTGCCCCGGAGCTCTCCGGGGCCGGCGGTTGGTTGAACACGGGCGGGGCGACGGTCAGCCTGGCCGGATTGCGCGGCAAGGTCGTCATCCTCGACTTCTGGACCTTCTGCTGCATCAACTGCCTGCACGTGCTCGACGAGTTGCGGGCGCTGGAGACGGAGTTCCCGGACGAACTGGTGGTGATCGGTGTCCATTCACCGAAATTCGCCCACGAGGCCGAGCACAGCGCCGTGGAGGCCGCCATCGAGCGCTACGACGTGCACCACCCGGTGCTCGACGACCCCCAGTTGAGCACGTGGGGCCAGTACGCCGTGCGCGCCTGGCCGACACTGGTCCTCATCGATCCGGACGGCTACATCGTCGGCACCTACTCCGGCGAGGGGCACGGGCACGCCCTGCGGACCCGCATCGGCGAGTTGGTTGCCGCGCATGAGATCCGGCGCGGCGACAGCCCCTACGTGCCGCCGGTGCCCACGCCGGGCCTCCTGCGCTTCCCCAGCAAGACCAGCTTGCTCGGCAATGGCCGGCTCGCCGTGGCCGACGCCGGCCATCAGCGGCTGGTGGTCCTCGAGCGCGACGGTGAGACGGTCCACGTGGTCGTAGGCTCCGGGGAGCGCGGACTACTCGACGGGTCGGCTTCGGAGGCCCGCTTCAATGAGCCCGGCGCGGTCTGCGAGCTGCCCGCCGCCATCGCGCAGCAGGTCGGCTACCAGTACGTCGTGGCCGACACGGCGAACCATGCACTGCGTGGGGTCGGTGGCGACGGCAGCGTGACCACGGTGGCGGGAACCGGTCGCCAGTGGATGCAGCTCGACCCACTGCCCCAGGGCCAGGACGCGCGCACGCCACTCTCCAGCCCCTGGGACGTCGTGTGGTCCGAGGCGCATGGCGCCGTCATCGTGGCCATGGCCGGCATCCACCAGCTGTGGGCCTTCGACCCGGCAGCGGGAACCGTGTCCGTGTTGGCCGGCACCACCAATGAGGGGCTGGTGGACGGACCCGCCCTCCAGGGCTGGATGGCACAGACCTCCGGGCTCGCGGTGACCGATGACGGCGTCGTCTGGCTCGTCGACTCCGAGACCTCATCCCTGCGTCGCCTCCGGAGTGACCGCCTGGAAACCCTGGTGGGATCAGGACTCTTCGACTTCGGACTCCGCGATGGGGACGCCGCGCAGGCGCTGCTGCAGCACCCACTCGGGCTCTGCGCGCTCCCCGACGGGTCGATTGCCATCGCCGACACCTACAACGGAGCGGTACGCCGCTATGACCCGCAGACGCAGATCGTCACCACCGTCGCGACCGGATTGCGCGAGCCGAGCGACGTCGACGTCATCGACGGCATGCTCCTCGTGACGGAGTCCGCGGCCCACCAGTTGGTGCGCCTGCCCTTGGACACCGCGGTGAGCGCCGCCGCGCAGGCGTACCGCACGCAGCGTCCCGTCACCGCGTTGCGGTCAGGGGTCGTCGATCTGTGCATCGCCTTCAGCGCACCCACCGGCCAGAAGCTCGACGACCGCTACGGCCCGTCCACGCACGTCGTCATCTCCGCAACACCACCCGAACTGCTCGCGGACGGTCCGTACGCCGGACCCGAACTGCGGCACGCGCTGCGGATCGCGGAAGGCGTGAGCGAAGGCGTGCTCCACATCGCAGCCCGGGCCGCCTCCTGCGATGTCGATGCGGAGTTCCCCGCCTGCCACGTCCACCAGCAGGACTGGGGCATCCCCGTCCGGGTCACGGCAGAGGGTGCGGCGGATCTGACGCTCGGCCTCGGCGGCGGGGCGGGTTGAGGATCAGCCGCCGCTGCGCCGCGTGACGATCCCCACGTAGACGCGGACGCCCCCGCTCACCGTGAAGTAGAGGGCCGCCAGGCCGCCCAAGCCGATACTGATGGGGCTGCGCACGCCATCGAGATAGGCGAAGTACAGCGCGGTGGCGATCAGCAGGCCGCCGACCAGTTGCAGGGCGGCGCCGCTGATGGCCTTGGTGGAGCCGTGGTCCTCGAAGCTCATGCCTGAAGGATATGGCGCAGCCCCTCGGGCCGGTCGGCCGCGACCGCCTGCGTTGGCCTTGGCTCCGCGCCAAGTAGGCTTGGCGCAGAATCCGGTTCGCCGGTTCGCGCGGGCGTAGTGAAATGGCATCACGGCGGCTTCCCAAGCCTCAAGCGCGGGTTCGATTCCCGTCGCCCGCTCTCTCCACTCGCCTCCCATACCGCCGACGGCTCCCTTGTTCACGGAAAGCCCCTGCTATTCCGTGAACAAGGGAGCCGTCGGCGGTATGGGGCTACAGGTTGGTCTGCTGCTCCAGGAAGTCCGGGTAGCGACCACCCTCGATCTCGATGGCGGCCGACGCGGCCGTGAGCTCCGCGACCTCGGCATCGGAGAGCACGATGTCCGCTGCGGCGGCATTCTCGGCCAGGCGGTGCGGCTTGGTGGTGCCGGGGATGGGCACGATGAACGGCCGCTGCGCGAGGAGCCAGGCGAGCGCGATCTGGCCGGATGTCACGCCCTTGGCCGCTGCGAGGGCCTTCAGATGCTCGACGAGTGCGAGGTTGTGCGCGAGTGCAGCGGGGGCGAAGCGTGGGATCGATGCGCGAAGGTCCGCACCCTTCTCGAACTTCGTCGAGGTGTCGACGGTGCCGGTGAGGAAGCCCTTGCCCAATGGGCTGAAGGGCACGAAGCCGATACCGAGTTCGGCGCAGGCGGCGAGCACGCCTTCCTCCGGACGACGGAACCACAGTGAGTACTCGCTCTGGATGGCCGTGACCGGCGTGACCGCGTGTGCGCGACGGATGGTGGATTCCGCGGCCTCCGACATGCCCCAGTGCTTGATCTTGCCCGCGGCGATCAACTCGCCCATGACGCCGGCGAACTCCTCAATCGGTACCGCGGTGTTGACGCGGTGTTGGTAGTACAGGTCGATGACGTCCACGCCCAGGCGCCTCAAGGAGCCGTCGAGCGCAGCGGGAACCTCATGCGGCAGGAGCATCCGCCCCCGCGCCCTGCGCTCGACCGGGTCGATGTCCTGTGCGAACTTGGTCGCGATGACCACGCGGTCACGGATGGGCGCCAACGCCTCGCCGACGAGCTCCTCGTTGGCATGCATGCCGTAGATCTCGGCGGTGTCGAAGAAGTTGACGCCGAGCTCGAGGGCCCCGCGGACCATCGACACCATCTCCGTGCGGTCCGGGTGGTCGCTGTAGCCACCGGTCGTCGTCATGCAGCCGAGGCCGATGGCGGACACCTGCAGGCCCTGTCCGAGTTCGCGCATGTGCATGGGTTGCCTCCGGATTCCTTGCCCGGGCGCAGGCTTCGCGCGTCGAGCGTGCGCACAGCCAAGCAGCATCGGGCCGCGCAAGGCAGGCACGCTCAGGGCCACCTTGGGGCGCGGGGCAGCTGCTCCACCTGTCATGCGGCCGATCGCCCGTAGTGCGATCAATGTTCCGTGGACGTTACCCCTGGTCGATTGCCGGGAAACATGGGGTTCCTAACTTCAGAGATGCCAGAACCCCGACCCCAGGGAGCATCCGATGACCACAGAAGCCGTTGACCGGCCGACCCTCCAGACCGCGGTCATCGCGGCACTGGCGAGCGAACACGAGTTGCTCGACCGCCGTGACGGGCGCTGGATCCACCACTGGGACCCTGAGGACGCGGGCTTCTGGTCGAGCATCGGCGCGCGTGTCGCCAAGCGCAACCTGCGACTGTCGATCGCCGCCGAGTTCCTCGGCTTCTCGGTGTGGATGCTCTGGAGCATCGTGGCCGTCCACCTCAACGACGTCGGCTTCGCGCTCACGACCGACCAACTCTTCTGGCTGATCGCAGTGCCCAGCCTGGTCGGTTCCCTCCTGCGCCTGCCCTACACCTTCGCCGTGCCGCGCTTCGGTGGTCGCAACTGGACGATCGTGTCGGCCCTGCTCCTGCTCATCCCCACCCTGGGGTTGGCCTGGGCCGTGTCACGACCGAGCACCTCGTTCACCGTGCTCCTGCTGTGTGCCGCCACCGCCGGTTTCGGCGGGGGCAACTTCGCCTCCTCCATGTCGAACATCTCGTTCTTCTACCCCGAACGCGAGAAGGGCTGGGCCCTGGGCCTGAACGCCGCGGGCGGCAACATCGGTGTCGCCTTCGTGCAGGCGCCGGTCGTGATCTCGGCACTCATCCTGCTCGGCGGCGGTATCTCGTTGGCGCGCGCCGGTCTCGTATGGATCCCCCTCATCCTGCTCGCCGCCACCCTGGCGTGGCGCTCGATGGACAACCTCGCCGACGCCCGCGCTGACTTCGCCTCCAGCGCCGCCGCGGTGCGCCGTGGCCACACCTGGACCCTCGTCTTCCTGTACGTCGGCACCTTCGGTTCCTTCATCGGCTACGCAGCCGCCTTCCCCCTGCTCATCAAGA
>DAHWFQ010000138.1:0-6265 GCA_027324895.1 Actinomycetota bacterium
CCGCCGCACGCCGCGGGCGGCAGGCACGAGGAACGGGACGGCCACGATCACATCGAGCATGACGTGGGCGAGTTCTTCAGCAGCCATGACCTGCAGGGGGTGTTCGCGTCGAGCCTGGCGGTCGGCGATCGCAGCATCACCTGGCGCTTCCCCTACGAACGCCGGGTGCACGGCCTGGCCTCGCGGGTCTTGCTCGTGGCCAGCCGCGTCTCGCTCATCATCCCGCGCGCCATGGCCGACGGGCGATGGTCACGCGCCATGTTCGGGACCCTGGCCTCGGTGCTGTGGACCGGTGGCGCGCTGCTGGGAGCGATCAACCTGGCGGCCGGGTCGTTCATGCCGCTGCCGGCGTCGACCAGCTTCCTCATGCTGCTCATCGGCATCGGCCTGCTCGACGCCATGGCCGGGCTCTCGGCCTGGGTGGTGGTCTCGCTGGGCTCGACGATCACGGGCCACGTGCAGACCTGGGCCGACGCGCGCGCCTTGGTCTCCCTCGGTTTCCTCACCATCGCCCTCTCGCAACTGGCGAACCACGTGCGGCCGCTGCGCCGCGTTCAGCTCGAGCCCGGCTGGGTCGGAGTCTTCGACCGGGTCGCGGACTACGTCGTCATTGTCCCCTTCACCGCCTTCTCGGCGGTGGGCATGACCAAGGCCCTCAACGGCCTGTCCGGCTTGGAGATCGCCCCCTCCGACGTGCTGCCGCGGATCGCCGTGGCGGCCGCGGGGGCCGTGTTGGCGAGGTTGGTGTTCGAGGACATCTCGGTGTTCCTGTACCCGCAGCGGTCGAAGGATGTGGCCCTGCCTACGCCGGTGCCGCCGCCGCTGCCGCTGCGCCTGGCTGCCGTCGGCGGCCGCACCCTGGTGACGTTGATGCTCATCGCCGGCTACTTCGGCCTCAATGCGGCGACCGTGTCAGTGGCGGTGATCGTGAGCCTGGCTCCACTGGTGCGCGCCATCCACGCCACGAGGCCGATCCCGACGAGTGCCTTCCTGCAGCACTGGATGCCGCACAACACGGTGAAGGTGGTGGTGACGACGACGGTTGGCAGTGTGCTCGCGGGCTTGCTCTTCAGCATGCCGACGCTGGTGGGTCACCTGCCGATCACGTTGGCGTTCCTGCTCGTGCCGTCAGCACTGCTCAGCGTGGCGGAGAGCTTCGCCCGCGCTGACCGCGGATGGGGCAACATCTGGCCCAAGCGCGTCGCAGGCATCGTCATGTGGGCCTATGCCATATGCCTGTTCACCGGAGTGGTCGTGCTCGTGCACTGACCGGCGTCACGTGTGTGGCAGGTCGGAGTCGCGCGTTCCCATGGTGTGCCGCACGCCCTGCGTGAACTCGATGGAGCCATCCGGGTTGGCGTAGCGGGCGAGCTTCGCGGCGGCTGCTGCGCGCACTGCCGGGCGCAGCTCTTCGGGGATGGCCAGCCACATCGTGCGCTGGCCGGTGGCCCAGGTGAAGGCCTCCCACTGCTCGGTGTCCGCGAAGCGCACGGGAATGCTGCCCGTGACCGTTCGCACGTCGCAGAAGCCGGCATCGTGCAGCAGGGCCTCCATGCCCGCGTCGGAGGCGAAGGCGCCGGTGGCGCCGGTGGTGCGGGCGTCGCGGGTGTCCGCGGGGAGATGGGCCTCGAACACCGTGTCCACGTCCGCCCAGCGATCGTCCCGGGGCCCGAAGGTGGTGACGCCGATGCGCCCGCCCGGTCGCAGGTGCTCCATCCAGGCGGCCAGGGCTTCGCAGGGTTGGGCCAGGAAGAACAGCACGAGCGAGGAGCTCACGGTGTCGAAGCTGCGCTCCTCGATGGCTGGCGCCTGCGCGTCGTCCAACTGCACGCGGACGTTGTCCAGGCCCTGCTCGGCCGCGAGCTCGCTCGTCAACTCGACCATGCGGCGGGAGATGTCCGTGGCAACGACGCGGCCAGTGGCACCGACGGCCCGAGCGGCGGGAATCGTCACGGCACCACGACCGCAGCCGATGTCGAGCCAGCGCTCACCGGGCCTCGGCGGCATGGCGCGCAGCAGGTCCTGGGCGATGGGTTGGAAGAAGTCGACGCCGGTGTTGTCGTACTGGGAGGCGAGGGCGTCGAAGGTCGCCGCGATGCGGACCGCCTGGTCATCCATTCCCCGAGTATGCGCGGGACTTTCGACCTAGTACAGGCTCCGCCGCTGCTGGGCTCGCGGGATTTCGGCGGGGGTGGCGCTTCCGCTAGAGTTCCCGGGCTGGCTCCGGCCGGCACGGCAGGTTGCCCGAGCGGCCAATGGGAGCGGACTGTAAATCCGTCGGCTTACGCCTTCCAAGGTTCGAATCCTTGACCTGCCACACGGCTCCGCTTCGGCGGGGCCAGCAAAGCCCCGACTCTCGCCGGTCGGGGCTTTCGCATTGTGCCGTAAGGGTTTCCGGGTCTTCAGTGGCCTGCGGGGCCACCACCTGCACCAAGGTCGCATCGCCTCGGGCGGGCAACGAGCACGGGTAGCGGAATCGCGGGGCGTCGTTGGCGGGCGCGCTGGAAGCGGCGACCTCAGTCGCTCGACATGAGGGGCGAGAAGGCGAGCGCGAGGTGGTCGACTGCGGCCAGTCCGTCGTCCGCTCGTGACCACGCACTCAGCGCCACGTCGAAGCAGACCAGGGCGGCTTGGACAATGGCCTCCGCCCTCACGGACCGATTGGCGCCGCTGAGCCGGTCCTCGATGACGGGTGTGAGCATGCGCGCCCACAGCACGTGCTTCTCCGTGTTCCTGGCGCGCAACGACGGCGTGTCCGTCACCAGGCGCATCCTGCGACGACCGGATTCCTCGTCGGACTCCGGCAAGCTCACGATTGTCGCGAAGGCGGCGTGGAGCGCCTCCCAGGGAGACTCCGCGGCGGGTCGTTGCAGGAGGGCGGACCGCAGCGCATCCGCCCAGCGCGTGGCGTCCCCGAGGACGGCGTCCTCCTTGGCGGGGAAGTATCGGTGGAAGCTCCGGGGGGAGATGCCGGCGGCGGCCGCGATCTGCTCGACCGTGACCTGCTCGAAGCCGTGCTCGCTGAAGAGATCCAGCGCCAGCTGCGCGATGTGGTGGCGGACGGCCTCCCGCGTGAGTTCGCGCAGACTTCCCCGGACGCTGGCCACTGACAGAGCATACCCTGTCTGAGTTGGCAGAGACTGCCATACACGGCGTAAACTGTCGGCATCCCCAAGGAGCTGACATGGAACGTCGCAAGATCGGTACGCAGGGCCTGACGGCCTCGATGCTCGGCTACGGAGCCATGGGCACCGCCGTGGGTTACGGACCCAGCGATGACCAGGAGTCGATCAACGCCATCCGCCGGGCCCACGAGTTGGGCGTCACCCACTTCGACACCGCGGAGATGTACGGCTGGGGCGAGGGCGAGCGACTGCTCGGCATCGCACTGGCGCCCTTCCGTGACGAGGTCACCATCGCCACCAAGTTCGGTCTCACCCCCGACTGGTCGTCCAACTCCGCGCCCGACCACGTGCGCGAGGTCATCGACAACAGCCTGCGCAACCTCGGGGTCGACGTCATCGACGTGGTCTACCAGCACCGCCCTGACCCCCGAGTCCCGATCGAGGACGTGGTTGCGGTGATGGCCGAGTACGTGTCCGCCGGCAAGGTGAAGTACCTCGGCCTGTCGAACGCGGACGCGGACACCATCCGGCGCGCCCACGCCGTGCACCCGATCTCCGTCCTGCAGGCCGAGTACTCGATCTACGCGCGCGGCGTCGAGGACCTGCTGCCCACCCTCGAGGACCTCGGCATCGGCTTCGTGGCCTACTCGCCGTTGGCGCGCGGCTTCCTCGCCGGTGGGGTCCGACCGCGCGACCAGTACGACGCCGCCGACTTCCGCCAGTTCATCCGCTGGTGGGCCCCGGAGAACTTCGACGCCAACGTCGCCCTCGCCGATCGCCTCAGCAGGCTCGCAGCCGCCAAGGGGGCGACGCTTTCCCAGTTGGCGCTTGCCTGGCTGCTGGCCCAGCGCGACTACATCGTCCCCATCCCCGGCTCCCGGAACCCCTGCCGGGTGGCGGAGAACATCGCCGCGGCGGACCTCGTGCTCACGGCCGACGACCTCGCCGCCATCGAGGCCATCGCGCCGCATGGCGGGGTCATCAACGCCGTCGGCTGAACACCACCCGCGCAGTCGCTGCCGCGCCGGATCCCCAGGGTGCCGGTCGGGGGCGGCCGTCCCCCGCCAGCGGCACGCCTCGACCTTCCGGCGCATATTCCCGACCCACCCGAATCATCTGACTCTGGAGTCAAATAGCCTCCCCGCACGGAGGCGACATGAGGGTCACGACGCCGTACGAGGGCCGGGGCTTCAGCGGTTGGGACGCGCACGCGCCCATCGCCGCGCCGCTGCGGCTCCACCGCTGCCGGGTGCAGGAGCAGTGGACCGACTACAACGCACACCTGAGCGAGTCCTTCTTCCTCTACATCTTCGGTGACGACTCCGATGCCTTCTTCCGCTTCTTCGGCATCGACGAGGAATACCGCGCAGGCGGGCACTCGCTGTACACCGTCGAGACCCACCTGCGACACCTCGGCGAGGCATCCGTCGACGACGAACTCGCCTGCACGCTCCGCGTGCTCGGCGTCGCGGACCGCAAGGTGCACGTCGCCCACACCATGCACCACACCGATGACGACCGCCTGCTCGCCACCTGTGAGCAGATGCTCGTGCACGTGGACCTCGGCAGCGAGCGCGCCAGCCCCTTCCCGGCGGAGATCCGCAGCCGCCTCGACGCCATCGCCGCTGCGCACGCCCAACTCCCCGTCCCCGACTGGGTCGGCCGTCGGATCAGCCTGTAGGAGCACACATGGACCTCTCCCTGACTGAGGAGCAGTCGCTGATCGTCGAGACGGTCCGCGACTTCGTGGAGCGTGAGCTGTATCCCCATGAGGACCTGGTGGAGCGACTCGACGAGGTACCGGACGAGGTGGCCGAGCGCATTCGCGCCTCGGCCATCCGCAGCGGCCTGTATGCGCCGAACATGCCCTCGCAGGTCGGCGGGGGCGGCCTCGGCGCGGTCGATCTCATGTTGGTGGAACGCGAACTGGGGCGAGCATCCTTCGCCCTGCAATCCTTGGTTGGTCGGCCCAGCAATGTCCTCATGGCCTGTCGTGGCGAGCAGGTCGAGCGCTACCTGCTACCGGCTGTCCGCGGGGAGCGCCACGACTGCCTGGCCATGACGGAACCGGAGGCGGGCTCGGATGTGCAGGCCATGCGCACCAAGGCCGTCCTCGACGGCGACGACTGGGTCATCAGCGGCACCAAGCACTTCATCTCGCATGCGGATCGCAGCGACTTCATCATCCTGTTCGCCGTCACCGGTCAACAGGAGACGGCACGCGGATGGCGATCGCGCATATCGGCACTGCTGGTCGACACCGACACGCCGGGGCTCACCATCTCCCGCGGCTCCTCCTGCGTCTCGCATCGCGGCTATCACCAGTGCGAGTTGCACTTCGACGGTGCGCGCGTGCCCGCGTCCGCCCTGCTCGGCGAGGAGGGACGCGGGCTGGAGCTCATGTCCGAGTGGCTGGGAGCCGCACGTCTGGTGATCGCGGCCAACGCGGTCGGCCGCGCCCAGCGCATCCTGGAGGAGACGCTGCAGTGGGTTTCGCAGCGCCGGGCCTTCGGACAGGCGATCGGTCGTTTCCAGGGCATCTCCTTCCCGCTGGCCGACAGCCTCACCGAGGTCGCCGCGGCCGAACTGCTCACGCTGCAGGCGGCGGACCGACTGGACCGGGGCTGCATGAGCGACACCGATGCGGCCATGGCCAAGCTGTTCGCCACCGAAGCGCTGGGGCGCGTGGCCGACCGCGCGGTGCAGGCCTTCGGTGGCATGGGCCTGATGCCCGAGGCGCGCATCGAGCGATGGTGGCGTGACGCCCGCGTCGAACGCATCTGGGATGGCACCAGTGAGATCCAGCGCCACATCATCTCGCGTGCCGCCCTGCGCGCCGTGGGCTCATGATGCGCGCCGGCATCGCGTTCGAGCGCGAGGGCGCGGTCGCGCTCATCACCATCGATCGGCCCAAGGCGAACGCCATCGACGTAGCGGCAAGTCACGCGCTGTACGACGTCGTGCGCGAGCTCGAGGACGACGACGCATTGCGCGTGGGCATCATCACCGGCGCGGGCGATCGGTTCTTCTCCGCGGGGTGGGACCTGAAGGCGGCCGCGGCCGGGGAGTCGGCGGATTCGGACTACGGGCCGGGGGGTTTCGCCGGCATCACCGAGTTCCATGGTCGACGCAAGCCCCTG
>DAHWFQ010000148.1:0-1768 GCA_027324895.1 Actinomycetota bacterium
CAGCGTCGCCTCACTCCCCGACTCGCTGGCGGTCTCGATGAGCGTGCGGGTCAGGTCGACGATGTCGAGTGCGAGGTCCATGGGGCAAGCGTGCCCCAGAGGGGGGATTCGATCCAAGGCGGTGGCGCTGGGTAGCGTTCGTGGCATGACCTCTGCTGCAGCCCTCGGCCTCGCCACCTTCTCCGGCGACACCCTGCTCGACGTCTGGTTCCCTCGTCCCGTGCTGGGCACGCAACCGGCCGATGTCGCGGAACTCGAGCACGCGGCGCGCCATGACGCCCTGCGCGACGTCCGCATCTCCGTGGTCACCGTGGTGATTGACGACCTCGATGCCGCACCTAAGGATGCTGCGGACGTGTACCTGCGCCTGCACCTGCTCTCGCATCGCCTGGTGAGGCCGCGCACCATCAACCTCACGGGCGTCTTCGGCCTGCTCACGAACGTCGTCTGGACCTCCCTCGGTCCGGTGGCCGTCGAAGCCATCACCGAGGTGCGGCTGCGCGCGCGCAGCCGCGGCATCGAGTTCCAGGTGTTCGGGATCGACAAGTTCCCGCGCATGGTCGACTACGTGGTGCCCACCGGTGTGCGCATCGCCGACGCCGACCGCGTGCGCCTGGGCGCCCATCTGGCCGAGGGCACCACGGTCATGCACGAGGGCTTCGTGAACTTCAACGCCGGCACGCTGGGGACGTCGATGGTGGAGGGCCGCATCTCGCAGGGAGTCGTCGTCGGCAACGGCTCGGACATCGGCGGTGGCTCATCCATCATGGGCACCCTCTCCGGTGGTGGCCAGGAGGTCATCAGCATCGGCGAGGGCTGTCTGATCGGTGCCAACGCGGGCGTGGGGATCTCCCTCGGCGACGGTTCGGTCGTCGAGGCCGGCACGTACATCACGGCCGGGTCCAAGCTCACACTCCCCGACGGCGAGGTCGTGAAGGGACGCGAACTGTCCGGCGTCCCCAACATGCTGTTCTGGCGGAACTCGGTCACCGGCGCCCTCGAGGCCAAGCCGCGCAAGGGCACCTGGGGTGGCCTGAACGCCGCCCTGCACGCATGACCGTGCCCCGCGTGAACGCGGTCTGCGTCTTCTGCTCCTCGAGCAACAGCATCGACGAGCGCTACCTCCGCCTCGCCGCGGAGCTCGGAAGTGCCTTGGCACACAACGGGATCTCACTGGTGACCGGTGGCGGCAGCGTGTCCATGATGGGCGCGGTGGCACGGGCTGCGCGCGCCTCCGGTGGCCACACCGTCGGCGTCATCCCGCAGGCGCTGGTCGACATGGAGGTCGCCGACCATGACGCCGACGAACTCGTGGTCACCGACGACATGCGCACCCGCAAGGCCGAGATGGATCGTCGCTCCGAAGCCTTCATCGCGCTGCCCGGCGGAATCGGAACCCTGGAGGAGCTCACCGAGGTGTGGACCGCGTCCGCCCTCGGCATGCATGACAAGCCCGTCATCGTGGTGGATCCCTGGGGCGACTACTCGCACCTGCACGCACTCATCGACCACCTCGTGTCCGCGGGCTTCGTGCGGGCCGAGGCGGCCCGGGCCATCCACTGGGTGACGGGCATCGACGCTGCGCTGGAACGCATCAGCACGCACCTGGAGCAGCGCGAGGGCCCCGCCGCGCATGCGGACGAGGCCCTCGAGTCGAGCGGTTGACCTAGCGCTGTGCGATCGGCACGTAGTCGCGTTGGGGCACGCCGACGTACACCTGGCGCGGACGACCGATCTTGGTGGTCGGGTCCTCGATCATCTCGCGCCA
>DAHWFQ010000160.1:0-12549 GCA_027324895.1 Actinomycetota bacterium
AGCACTGCAGCAGTAGTGCCGCGACCGGGAAGGGGCTGACGCCGGCGCGTCGGCCCCTTCTCCCTGCCGGGCCCCGTCCACATCGACCCCGATAGCGCCACCACCGGCGCGACCGCGTCGGACCGAGGGTGTGGGCGCAGGTTCGCCGGTGCGTCGGCGGCCCAACTCGGGCCCCGCGCGCTCCCCAGGCGCGACAATGTCCACACACTCGAGGCTGCGAGGCACCATGCGGACACTCTTCATCGGCGGCACCGGCACCATCAGCACGTCCTGCGTGGCGGAGGCCGTCCGTGTCGGCCACGAGGTGAGCGTGCTGAACCGCGGACGCAGCACCCGACGCGAGCTGCCCATGGGCGCCGACGCCATCACCGCCGACTACCACGACACCATCGACCTCGATTCCCTGATCAACTCCCATCCCTTCGACGTCGTCGTCAACTTCCTGAGCTTCGACGCGGCGGACGCGTCGCGGATGTCCCAACTGCTGCAGGGCCGCATCACGCAGTACATCCACATCAGCACGGCCTCCGCGTACCACAAGCCCCTCCCGCCGGGCCCCATCGTCGAATCGACGCCGCTCCACAACCCCCACCTCCTGTACTCGCGCAACAAGATCGCCGCCGAGCGGGTCCTTCAGGACGCCTACGAGCGCTCCGGATTTCCGACCACGATCGTCCGCCCCTCGCACACCTACGACGACGCCGAACCGCCGCTGACGGGCGCCTGGACGGCGTGGGACCGCATCGCGCGCGGCGACGAGATCGTCGTCTCCGGTGACGGCACCAGCCTGTGGACCATCACGCATGCGCAGGACCTGGCCGTCGGCCTGGTCGGGCTCATCGGCAACCCGCGGGCCATCGGCGAGGACTTCCACATCACATCCGACGATGTGCTCAGCTGGGACGAGATCTACCGGGTGGCGGCCCGCGCCGCGGGCGTCGCGCCACGCATCCGGCACCTCTCCGCGCAGCTCATCAAGGCGGCCGCGCCCGACTGGGGTTGGGCCGACCTCTACCTCGGTGACCTCTCGCACAGCGCGGTCTTCGACAACCGCAAGATCCGTGGCCTGGTGCCCGAGTACGCGCCCGCCATCAGCTGGGCGCAGGCCGCGCCGCGCCTGGCCGCCTTCCGGGCCGCACACCCCGACGAGACCCGTCCCGACCCCGAGCTGGATCGCATGCTGGGGCGCCTGGTGGACGCCTCGCATGCCGCGGAGCAGGCGGTGCGCGCCCTCCCCTGAAGCGGTGGGCGTCAGCGCAGGGCGTCAGCGCAGGAGCAGGTTGAGCCCGCCCGCGCCCGCCGAGAGCAGCATGATCAGCTGGAAGTGGTCCGGCGACACACGCGTGATGACGCGACGACCCAACCAGGCACCCAACGCCACCAAGGGCACATACCAGGCGAGCGACTCGACGCGCTGCAGGTGCAGGAGCCCGAGGTGGATGCTGAAGGGCAGCTTGGTGAGGTTGAGCACGAAGAAGAACCAGGCCGTGGTGCCGAGGTAGCGGCGGACGCTGATGTGCATGTTCAGCAGGTAGATGGCCATGGGCGCGCCGCCCGCGTTGGCGATCATGCTCGTGAAGCCCGCGGTGATGCCGGTGCCCCAGGTGGCGGAGAGCGGCAGGTGGTCGGGTTTGGGCCGGCCCCGCAGGGACCACTGGGCCACGCACATGACCACGATGACGGTGCCGATGACCTTGCGGATGACGCTGTCCGAGGTGACCGCGAGGAACCAGCTGCCGAGCACCACACCCGGGAGCACCGACGGCAGCAGGCGCAGGAGCACCTTCCAGTCCACGTCATGGCGGTAGGTGTAACTCGCCATGAGGTCGCCGACGATGAGCAGCAACAGCACCGCGGCCGTGGACTCGCGGGCCGGCATGACGTCGGCGAACAGTGCGGTCGCCACCATGCCCACGCCACCGATGGAGGTCTTGGAGACGCCGATGAGGAGGGCACCGAGGGCGATGACCAGGATCCCCGTCAACCCATCCCCCTTCGCAGTTCCGGCCCTCGGATCGTACGGGCAGCCGTCAGGATGCGTCGCATAGGCTCACGAGGTGCAGACCCATCGCATCACGCGTGACCGGCTCACGTACTTCGCCTACATCAGCACCGGCGGTTACGTGTGGGGCCTGTACGGGATGGGACCGGCGCTGCTGCTGCTGCGCAGCGAGACGGGCATGAGCCGCACTGTGAGCTCACTGCACAGTACGGCCACCGCCGTCGGCGTGTTCCTCGTCGGCCTGGTGGGGGCGAGCATCACCGAGCGCCTGGGGCGGCAGCGCACGATCGCCCTCGGCGCCTGGGGCTCGGCGTCGGGACTCCTGCTCATCGCCTTCGGAGGACGTCCCACCGTCTCCATCCCGGGCGCGCTCATCATGGGCTTCGGCGGCTCGTTGCTGCTCAACGCCGTGGCCTCCTTCCTCAACGAGCACCACGGCAGGGGTGCGGCCGTCGCATTGGGCGAGCAGAACGGCGTCGGCGTGACCGCCGGCCTGCTGTCGCCGCTCGCGCTCGGCGCGCTGGTGGGGGCCGGCTTCAACTGGCGCCTGGCCGTCATGGTGGGGCCGCTGCTGCTCGTCGTCGCACAACTCGTCCGCCGCGGCGCCGGGTCCTTCGAGGTCGGGCTGGCCCAGCATGACCGGGCGTCGGGCCGACTGCCCGCCACCTACTGGTGGGCCTGGGGCACGCTCACGCTGTGCATCGGCGTCGAGTTCTCGTTCGTCATGTGGGCCGGCGATGTGTTGCGCAACCAGTCCAACGCCACCGTCGCCCTCGCGGCCGGCTCGCTCACCGCGGTCGCCGGCGGCATGGCAGCGGGACGCTTCCTCATCGGCAGCCTGCTGCGGCGCATGGCCCTGTCGCGGCTGTTCCTGGCCTCGCTCGTGCTGCCGCTCGTCATGTGGCTGCCCATGTGGTTGAGCCACGACAGCACCGTCATCCTGCTCGCCATGGTGACCATCGGCTTCGGCCTGGGCTTCCACTACCCGCTGGGGTTCTCGCGCATGCTGGCGGCCGCGGCGGGACTCACCGATCGCGCGGCGGCGCGCTCGTCACTCGCCAGCGGCATCGCCATCGGCGTGGCCCCGCTCGGCCTCGGCGCGCTGGCCGACGGGGTGGGTCTGCACATTGCGTTCACGGCCGTCCCGACCATGCTCGCGCTGGCCATCGCGCTGACCCTGCTGCGCCCCATCCGCGTCCAGCCCTAAGCAGCAATCGGCGCCACTACTCCGACGGTTGTTCACGCATCGCCCGCATTCCGGTCCAAACGTGCACAACCCGCCAGACCCTTGCCCGATGTTCACGCATCGCCCGCATTCCGGTCCAAACGTGCACAACCAGCGGGGTAGGCGTCAGCAGAGGTCGGTCTCGACCTGGAAGGCGTCCTTGACGGCGCGCAACTCCTCACGCCGCAGACCCTCGCCCACATTCCCGATGGCGAGGTTCATGTACTCGTACCTGGCGCCCGTTTCGGCGTACTCGATCTTCTCGACGGCGGTCGTCACGGACACGTCGGATCGCGCCATCACCCCGTGCTTCGACCACAGCACGATGGCATGCCTGCGCAGTGAGGCGATGTTGTTGCGCATGAGCTCGTCCGAGCCCGGCACCATGAAGTCGAGGACGCCGATCCCCTGCGGCAGGGCCACGATCGACTCCGGCTCCCAGCGCATGATCTTCTCGTTGAACATCGCGGTCTCGCGGTAGGCGGGGATGTGGCTGAGCATGGTGAGGTGCGGCGGCTGTGCGTGCACGACGGCGTGGAACTGCAAGCCGCGCGACGCCACCTGGTCCTGGTGCACCCCAAGGTGCGAGTTGAACTCACTCGTGAGGTGTCGGAAGAGCCGGCGCGGCGACGTGTGCAGGGTGGCGCTGACCCCGTCGGCATGCACAAGCACGGCGCCGACGTTGGCCTCCGGGTCGCGCTGGATGTCGCGAAGGCGCCGACCGCTGCCGGTGACGAGCAGGGTCCTGCCGGCGAGCGCCGGGGCCGCGAGCGGCAGCGCCATCTCCTCGGCGAGCGGGAAACGTCGGCGTACCTCGGGGTTCCAGGCCATGAAGGCGGAGATGTTGCCGGCACTGGCCTCGCTGGCGTCCATGGCGGCGATGCGGTCACCCGCGGTGCCCATGGCGGCGAGGATCTCCTCGAGGTCGGGGTTCGGCGTTGACATGGGGCGTTCCTTCCGCGTGGAAAGCACTGGTGCGGTGCTTGCTTGTAACGTTTCAATTCTTATATGTTGGTCGCATCATGTCAATGGCCGTAGTTCCTAGCGGGGAGTGACGTTCTGTGACCGCGAGCATGAAGGACGTGGCGCAGGCAGCGGGCGTGTCGCTTGGCACCGTTTCAAACGTCATCAACCACCCCGAGATCGTCGCTGAGGGCACCCGGAACCGTGTCCGCCAGGCCATCAAGGACCTCGGCTTCGTCGTGAACGCCTCCGCCCAGACCCTGCGCGCCGGCCGCACCCGGGTTCTCGGCCTGGTGGTCCCGGACATCGGCAACCCCTTCTTCACCGAGGTGGCCAAGGGGGTCGACGACGCCGCCTTCGCGGCCGGCTACTCCGTGATCCTCTGCAACACCGACGAGGACTCCGCCAAGGAGGACCGCTACCTCGAGTTGCTCGCCTCGCAGCGCGTCGCCGGCATCCTCATCACGCCCGCGCGCGAGACACACGCCGCCATGACCCGCCTCACCAGTCGCGAGGTGGCCATCACCCTGCTCGACCGCTCCTCCACGGGCCTCGACGCCTGCAGCGTCGCGGTCGACGACGCCGCCGGTGCGGGCATGGCCTTCGACCACCTGTACTCGCTCGGGCACCGCCACATCGTGGTGCTCCTGGGCCCGGACGACATCCCCCAGATCATCGAGCGCAGGCGCGGCGTCAACGCGGCCGCCGCCGGACGACTCGACGACGGCAGCCTCCGCTTCGTCACCTCACCGCACATGACGGCCGCCGCCGGCGAGTCGACCATGACCCAATTCCTCAAGGAGCAGAAGGGCACCTTCACAGCGCTGTTCTGCGCCAACGACCTGCTCGCCCTGGGCGCCATTCGCGCCCTGCGCGCTGCCGGGCTCACGGTGCCGAGGGACGTGAGCGTCATCGGCTACGACGACATCGATTTCGCGGCGAGCGCGCAGATCCCCCTCACGAGCATCCGCCAGCCCAAGTACCAGCTCGGCCACGCGGCCACCGAGCTGCTCATCGGCGAGTGCGAGGACCCCTCGTCGCACGCGCACCAGCGCGTGATGTTCCAGCCCCAGCTCATCGTGCGCGAGTCGACGAAGGCCGTGCGCAAGCCCCGCAAGTAGCGCGCATCCGCGCGCCCGCCGTCCAGGCCTGAGCAATCGGGGGCGCTACCGCCCAAGCATCAGTTGGCGCTGGCTGCTGCGCTGCCAGGCTGCTGCGCTACCGCGGCGCCTGCATAGAGGGCGCGTAGTGCCGGACCTCGACGACGTCCCGCAGCCACGCGCGCAACTCCCCGACGTCCGCGAAGTCACCGTTGGCGATGAACTGCACGCCGGCGTTGCCGAGCGCGGTGGCCTCGACCGGCCCCGCCTGCACGGCGATCCCCGTGGCATCGGCGAGCAACTGCATCATCATGTCGATGCGCGAGCCGCCTCCCACGACGTGGAGGACGGTGAAGGCGCGCCCACTGAGCCGCTGCAGCACCCGCAGTTCCGCAGCCACGCGCGCGGCCACCGAGTCCAGGATGCAGCGCACGATCTGGCCGCGCGACTGCGGCACGGGCGCGCCGGCGCTGGCCGCCAGCGCGTCGGCGCCGAAGCCCGGTGCGGCCCAGCGGGAATCGTCGGGGTCGATGCGCGCCGACGCCGGCCCCGCCAAGCGCGCTGCCTCCAGCAACTCGACCACGCTGACGTCCCGCCCGTCGGCCTCCGACCACTCGCGCCGGCACTCTTCGAACAGCCACATGCCCGTGATGTTCTTGAGGAAGCGCACGCTGTCGTCGACGCCGATCTCGTTCGTGAAGTTGGCCTCGCGTGCCTGCTCGCTGAGCACCGGCGACGACAGCTCGGTGCCGATGAGCGCCCAGGTGCCGAGCGACAGCACCGCCGCACGCTGCGGGTCGCGCATGGGAACAGCGACGAACGCGCTCGCCGTGTCATGGGTGGCCACACTGATGACGGGGATCGCCGGCAGCCCGGGCACGCGCGTCTCACCGCGCAGCGAACCCGGGCGCACGAGCGGCGGGAAGCGCACGTCGTCGAGCCCCAGCCCGCACAGCAACTGCTGCGAGAACTCGTGCGTGCGCGCGTCGACGAGCGCCGTCGACGAGGCGTTCGTGAGCTCGGTGGCTCGCCGGCCGGTGGCCCGGAACATCAGCAGGTCCGGCACCAGGAGCACTTCCCCCCGCGCCAGTCGCGACGGATCGGATTCCGCGAGCAGTTGGTTCACGGTGTTGAAGGGCAGGCGCTGGATGCCGGCGACGGCGTACTGCTCCGCCCACGCCAGGCGCCCGTCCGCGATGGCAATGCCTTGGGAATGCAGGGGATCCCGATACGCGTACACCGGCCCCAACAACTCGCCGTCAGCGCCGACGACGCCGTAGTCGACGGCCCAGGTGTCCACACCCCACGAGTCGATGGGGCCTGTCTCACAGGCCCAGCGCAGGCCCTCGACGACGTTCGCCCACAGCGCCTCGATGTCCCAGGCCCAGCGCCCGTCGACCTCGACGGGATGGTTGGGGAAGCGATGCACCTCGGTGCCGGTGAGCGGGCGCTCGTCACAGGAGAAGACGAGCACCCGCCCACTGGTGGCCCCGATGTCGACCGCGGCTACACGGGACATGGCGCCCCTAGCGGAGGAACGCCGCAGCGACACCGGAATCGACGGGCACCAGCAGGCCCGTTGTGCGCGAGAAGGCATCACTCACGAGGGCTGCGCAGGCCTCGGCCACGTGCTCCGGCAGCACCTCGCGCTTGAGCAGGGTGCGCTGCGCGTAGTACTTGCCCAGCTCCTCCTCGGGCACGCCGTAGACCGCTGCCCGCTTGGCGCCCCAGCCGCCGGCGAAGATGCCGGAGCCGCGGACGACGCCGTCGGGGTTGATGCCGTTGACACGGATGCCGTACTCGCCGAGTTCCGCGGCGAGCAGGCGCACCTGGTGCGCTTGGTCGGCCTTGGTGGCGCTGTACGCGATGTTCGAGGGGCCGGCGAAGATGGCGTTCTTCGACGCGATGTACACGATGTCCCCGGGCATCCGCTGCTCGATCATGACGCGTGCACCCTCGCGGCTCACCAGGAAGGAGCCGCGTGCCATGACGTCGTGCTGCAGGTCCCAGTCCGCCGCGGTGGTCTCGAGCAGCGGCTTGGAGAGCGAGAGGCCGGCGTTGTTCACGACGATGTCGACGCCGCCGAAGGCCAGCACGCCAGCGGCGAGCGCGGCCTTGATGGCGTCCTCATCGGTGACGTCCACGGCGACGCCGATGGCCACGTCGTGCGAACCGAGCTCGCGTGCCACGCGCTCCGCGGCCTCACCGTCACGATCGGCGACGATGACGCAGGCGCCCTTGTCGCGCAAGGAGAATGCGATGGCGCGCCCGATGCCACTGCCACCGCCGGTGACGAAGGCGACGCGACCGGCGAGCTCCTTGGGCCTCGGCATGCGCTGCAGCTTGGCCTCCTCGAGCGCCCAGTACTCGATGCGGAACTTCTCCGCCTCACTGATGGGTGCGTAGGTGGAGAGCGCCTCGGCGCCGCGCATCACGTTGATGGCGTTGATGTAGAACTCGCCGGCCACGCGCGCGGTCTGCTTGTCCTTGCCGAAGGAGAACATGCCGACGCCGGGCACCAGCACGATGGCCGGATCGGCGCCGCGCATGGCCGGTGAGTCGGCGTCCGCGTGGCGCTTGTAGTAGGCCGCGTACTGCTCGCGGTAGGCCACGTGCGCAGCCTTGGCGGCGGCGATGGTGTCCTCGATCGACGCGTCGCTGGGCACGTCGACGACGAGCGGTGAGACCTTGGTGCGCAGGAAGTGGTCGGGGCACGAGGTGCCGAGTGCGGCGAGGCGCAGCAGTGCCTCACTGCCGACGAATTCCAGCACCACGTCGGTGTCGAAGAAGTGGCCGACCTGGATCAGGTCCGTGCTGGCGATGCCGCGCAGCGTCGGCGCGAGTGCCGCGGCCTTGGCCAGGCGTGCGTCCTCCTCGAGTGGCTGGCGCGACGGCACCGGGGCGCCGAAGGGCTGCGCCTTGCCGTGCTCGACGATGAACTTCTCGGCCCGCTTGATGGCGTCGAGCGAGCGCTGCTCGGTCTCGTCGGAGGTGGTGCCCCAGGTCGTGAGGCCGTGGCCACCGAGCACGCAGCCGACCGCCTTGGGGTTGGCGGCCTGGATGGCTGCGATGTCGAGGCCCAACTGGAAGCCGGGACGACGCCAGTCGACCCACACGATCTCGTCGCCGAAGCACTCCTGCGTGAGGCGCGGGCCATCGGCGGCAGTGGCGAGGGCAATGATGGAATCCGGGTGCAGGTGGTCGACGTGATCGGCGTCGACCAGTCCGTGCATCGCGGTGTCGATCGAGGGGGCGGCTCCCCCGCGGCCGACGAGGCAGTGGTCGAAGCGCTCGACCATCTCGTCCTCGAATGCGACGCCGCGGTACACGGACTGCAGCCCGCGCAGCCGGTCCACGTAGAGCGCCGCCAGCCCTCCCCGCTTGAGGGTGCCGAGGTCGCCCCCGGAGCCCTTCACGTACATGACGAGGGCGTCCTCGCCGGTCGCAGGATCGACCTGCAGGCCCTTGGCCGAGGCGTTGCCGCCGGCGAAGTTCGTGACCTTGGGGTCGGCACCGAGCCGGTTGCAGCGGGCGATGAGGTCGTCGACGAAGTCGGTCATCACGCACCCCATCCGGCCTGGGCGCCACCGACGCGCTCGCTCACGATCTTCTCCATGTATCCACTCCGTTTGAAGGCGGCCAGGGGGTTGGGGGCGAGGCCGCGGTCGGTGCGCCATTGGGCGACGAGCGGGCGGACATCGGTGTTGTAGGCGTCCATCAGGACGTCATTGGCGGCCAGTACATCGCCCGAGGCCTGGGCCGCGGCGAGGGCGTCGAGGTCGACGAGCGCGGCCTTCGCCACCTGCTCCTGCACGTTCATGATGGAGCGGATCTGGCCCGGGATCTTCTCCTCGATGTTGTGGCACTGGTCGAGGACGTACGACACCGGGCTGTCCTCGGCGAAGCCGCCGCCGACATGCACCTCGTGCATGATGCGGAAGAGCTGGAAGGGATCGGCCGCGCCGACGATGAGGTCGTCGTCTGCATAGAAGCGGGAGTTGAAGTCGAAGGCGTAGAGCTTCCCGGCGCGCAGCAACTGGGCCACGATGAACTCGATGTTGGTGCCCGGCGCGTGGTGGCCGGTGTCGACGACGACGCCGGCGCGGTCCCCGAGCTGCATGCAGTGCATGTACGAGGTGCCCCAGTCCGGGACGTCGGTGTGGTAGAACGCCGGCTCGAAGAACTTGTACTCGAGCACCAGGCGCTGGTCGCCGGAGAGCCGGTCGTAGGCCTTGCGCAGCGCCTCCGCGAGGCGGTCCTGACGGGCCCGGATGGAATCCTGTCCTGGGTAGTTGGTGCCGTCGGCGAACCACAGCTTGAGGTCGCGCACGCCGGTGGTGTCCATGATGTCGACGCAGTCGTACAAGTGCGCGATGGCCCGGTCGCGGACCGCGGCATCGGGGTGGCAGACGCTGCCGAGCTTGTAGATGTCGTCCTGGAAGGTGTTGGCGTTGATGGTGCCGAGCGAGATGCCGACTTCCTTGGCGTAGGCCGCGAAGTGCGCGTAGTCATCGACCTTGTCCCAGGGGATGTGCAGGGCACAGGTGGGGACGGTGCCCGTGTACTGGTTCACCTGAGCGGCGTCGGCGATCTTCTCGTAGGGATCACGCGGCACGCCCGGCTGCCCGAACACCTTGAAGCGGGTGCCCGAGTTGCCATAGGCCCAGGAGGGCACCTCGATGGCAAGTCGGTCGAGGATGGTCTTGGCGTACGCCGCGGTGCTCATGTCAGGTCCTTCAGCCGGTGCAGAATTGGAACGTTTTAAGGCAGTGCCTACGGTATTGCGTGAGGGAATTCCCCGTCAAGAGGCGATCGTTGGAGATTGTTTCTTGAGACGATTCAAGCCAGATGGAAGATCTCGGGCAGCCTGAGGAATCCCTCGTCCGGGCGCAATCCGTCCAAGGCCTCGAAGAACTCCCCCATCTCGGCCTGCCAGCGCGCATTGACCTCGGTGGCGGCCATGCCCGCCTGGGCAGCGGCCAGGTCCGGCGTCTCCAGGTAGCCGATGAGGGTTCCATCGCTGCGGTCGAGGTACAGCGAGTAGTTCGTCCAACCCGTGGCGGAGAGCGCCGCGCGCATCTCGGGCCATACCCGTTGGTGGCGTTCCACGTAATCATCCATGCGCTCAAGGCGAACCTTGAGCCGGAAGCACACGCGTTCCATGTTCCCCTGCCGTTGATGGTCCGGCCGGTGGGTGCGAGGCCGGAGCTTCGCACCCACCGGACTGGGATCAGTAGATCTTCTTGAAGGTGGCGATATTCGCCTTGGTGAAGGTGAACGGGTCACCGAGGTAGGCGATACCGCCTGCGACGACCTTGTAGGTCTTGGCCCCGGCCTTGAAGGTGCCCTTGAACTTGCCGCTGGCCTTCAGAGCCGCCGCGTACACCGCCACGTAGCCGAGGTCGATGGGATTCCATAGGCCCACCTTCTCGACCGTGCCGTCTTCGATGTACGGCGCCATTTGGCTGGGCAGCCCGAGGCCGGTCACCTTGACCGCGGCCTTCGACTTCTGCTTCTCCTGCGCAGCAGCCAGCACGCCGACGGTCGTCGGGGCGATGATGCCCGCGACATCCGGGTGCTCGGTCAGGATCTGCTGGAACACGGTCGCCGACTTGGCGGGGTTGTCATCGCCGTAGTACACGGACTTGTCGACCGTGCCACCGACCCACGACATCTTCGGGTACTTGCGCGTGAGGTACGGGCCCATGGCCTTGATCCAGGAGTTCTGGTTGGCCGCGGTCGCCGCTGCGGAGAGGATCGCGATCTTGCCCTTGTCGCCGGTGGCGGAGGCGATCCAGTCGACCTCAGCTGTGCCGATGCGGTCGCTGGCGGCAGGGAGGATCGACACCGTGCGCGCCTTGGCGTCCGTCACGTCCGCGTCAGAGGTGACGACTGCAATGCCCTTGGCCTGCGCCTTCTTCAACGAGGGGACGATGGCGTTCTGGTCCGCCGCTGAGATGACGAGCGCGTTGAACTTCTTCTGGATGACCTGGTTGATGAACTGGACCTGTGCGGGGCCAGTCGCCTCGGTGGGGCCGAGGTAGGTGCAGGTCGCCTTGATTTGCTTGCAGGCCTTCTGAGCACCCTGGTTCCATGCCGTGAAGTACCCGTTGTTGATCGACTTCGGCATGATGGCGATCTTCAGGCCGGTCTTGATGCCCGTGCTTGCCGCGTTTGCCGGAGCCGCGACGGAGACCGCTGTCGCGAGCGCGACAACGGCGGTGATCGCCTTGAGACCCTTGTGTTGCATTCACTGACTCCCTTTAGTGAACCCCCATCGTGATCGACAGGGGAATCGTTGGGACTAGCCGCGGATTGCGGCCAGTCGTTCGCGTCGTCGCCGCGCCACGTCAGCGAGTTGCGGGATGGTGACGGACGCGAGCAGCAGTCCGCCGGCGACCACCTGCAGTGCATTGGCCGAGAAGTTGCTCAACTGCAGGAGCGAGCGAATCGCGCCGAGCTCGACCACTGCTGCCAGCACACCCCACATGGTCCCCACGCCACCGGCCACTGCCACCCCACCGAAGAGGCAGGCGGCGATGACGGACAGCTCATAGCCCATCGCGCCGTCGGGCGACGCACTCGCGAAGCGCAGCGTGTACACCAGTCCGGCAACCGCCGACATGAACCCAGTGGCCACGAAGATCATGAACTTCACCCGTTGGACCTGAATGCCGCTGAACTTGGCGGCCTCAGCATTGATGCCGATGGCGTAGGTCCAGCGCCCGAAGCGCGTGAAGTGCAGGATGTAGAGCGCGGCCGAACCGAAGACCACAACCAGGATGAAGGACCATGGGAACACCGTGTGCGGGATGGTGTTGGCGCCGAGGTCCGTCCACGATGACGGGATCTCACTCACCGGGGTGTTGCCCAGGAGCACCCAGCACAGGCCGCGATAGAGCGCCATGGTGCCAATGGTGACCGCGAGCGATGGCAGACCGATGCGGGTGACCAGGAATCCGTTGAAGGCGCCGCACAGGATGCCGGTGCCGAGACCGGCCAGCACGGCCAGCCACATCGGAGTGCCGCCGCGAACCAGGACCCCGATGACATCGCTGGAGAGTGTGAGCGTCGAGGCCACGGACAGGTCGATCTCACCGGTGATGATGAGGAAGGCCATGGCGAGCGCGATGAGCAGGAGCTCCGTGACGTCCTCGAGCACGAAGGTGACGTTGTCAGCACCGATGAACTCGGGCGACACCCGTGAACCGACGACGAAGGTGAGGAGGAGCAGGATGATGAGGCCGCGATCCCAGGTG
>DAHWFQ010000164.1:0-12735 GCA_027324895.1 Actinomycetota bacterium
AAGGGCGCGATCATGATCACCGCGCCCAGCGAAAGGGCTGCCAGCCTCGCGGAGGAGGCGGCCACCTGTCGCTTGCGGGAGGTGACAATCATTCGTCGTCCTTCGGTCGCAGGAATCGCCACTGGATCATGGAGAGGGTGAGGATGATGCCGGTGAGCAGGAAGGCGATGGCAGAGCCGTAGCCGAAGTCGAGGAATGAGAAGGCCTGCTTGTACATGTAGGTGAGCAGGACCTCGGTGGCGCCCGACGGGCCGCCCTCGGTCATCAGGTACACGCTGATGAACACGTTGAATCCGCCGATCACCAGCATGACGGTCACGAAGGTCGCCGTGCGGCGGATCGCCGGGATGGTGACGCTCCGGAAGCGACGCACCGCGCCGGCCCCGTCGATGGCTGCCGCCTCGACCAACTCGGGACTCACCGACTGCAGCGCAGCCAGGAAGATGATCATGGACCAGCCGACACCCTTCCAGATGCCGAGCGCGCTCAACGCGATCATCGCCGGCCACCGGCTGCCGAACCAGTCGACGTTGGTCGGCGTGATGTGGGTGACGTCGTGCAGCACCCAGTTGAACAGCCCGCCCTGCGAGGTGAACAGGTACTGGAAGAGCAGGGTGACGACCACCCAGCTCGTCACGACGGGGAGGTAGTAGAGGACCCGGAACACCGTGATGCCACGCATCTTCCGGTTGAGCAGCAGGGCCGCGCCCAGCCCCAACGCCATCTGCGTCGGCACCGTGAACACCATGTACGCGCCGGAGTTCTCCAGCGCCCGCCAGAACACGGGATCGGCGAGTGCACGCGCGTAGTTCCCGAAGCCCAGGAACGGGCTCTCGATGCCCGGCATCACCTTCCAGTCGTACAGCGAGATCCGGAATGCCTGCACCAACGGCCAGAGGATCGTCAGTCCGAAGAAGGCGAAGCCGGGCAGGAGGAACAGGTACGCGGTCACGGCATCAGAGCGTCGTGAGGATGGGCGACTCACCGCCCCACCGCCCGGGAGGTCCCGGGCGGCGGAGTGTGAGCGTGGTGCTGCTCGCATGGTGCCGGTCCGTCAGCCCGCGAGCAGCGGGTCGATGGCGGCAGCGGCCTTGTTGAGCGCCGACTTCACCGTCGTCTTGCCGGTGAGCGCGAGTTGCAGGTTGTCATCCAGGATGCCGTCGATCCGCGGCCAGTTCGGCGACGGGATGCGCGGCTTGGCCGTGAGCAACTGCTTGGCGAACACCGAGTAGTACGGCTGGATGGAGCCGAGGATGGCCGCCGTGTCCTTGCGCACGGGCATCTGACCGACCTTCGCCATCGTCAGCTGCCAGTCGGGGCTGAGCATGTAGCGAATGAGCTCCTCCGCTGCAGCCTTCTGGGTCGACGTGGACATGAGGACCACGTCCTCGCCGCCGACGACGGAGACGCTGCCGCCGGGGCCCGCGGGCACCAGGGAGGCCGTGGGCTTGTAGTTCGGGTACTGGCTGGCCCAGATCGGGTACATCCACGGGCCATCGAAGATGGTCGCGTAATTGCCCTTCGGCAGGCCGTCGGAGGTGCCGATGGCACCCTTGTCCTTGGTGATCAGGGAGGGGATCTCCTTGGCCTTGTACAGGTTCACGAGCATCTGCACGGTGGCGATGTTCCGCTTGCTGTTCAGGAAGCCCGTGGCCTTGGTGTAGGTCTTGTTCGTGATGTCACCACCACCGGACCAGATCCAGGGCAGGATGCTCCAGCCGCCGGTGCCGCTGTCAGCGAAGACGTACGCGCCGGCCTTCTTCAGCTTCGGCGCCGCAGCGACGAGCTCGGCGAACGTCCTCGGGGGCTTCTTGATGCCGGCCTTGGCGAACGCGGCCTTGTTGTAGAACATGACGCGGGTGTTGGTATCAAGCGGGAGCCCGTAGTACTTGCCCTTGAAGAAGTTCGTCGCCAGCGTCCCGGGGAAGGTGAGCTTGGCCAGCTTCGCGAAGTCCGGCATCTCGGAACTCAGCGGTGCCAGGATGCCGAGGTTCGCCAACTCCGGAACCCAGGCCAGGTCTGCGCGGACGACGTCCGGGAGGTCCCCACCGGCGGCTGCGGTGAGCAGCTTCTGGTGCAGGGAGTCGTACGGGATCGCGACCTCCTTGACGATGATGTCCGGATGCTCGGCCTCGAAGCGCGGGATCAGCAGCGTCGAAATGGTCTTCTCTTCGGGGCTGTCCTGGCTGTAGGCGTGCCAGAACGAGATCGTGACGGTATTCGCAGCTGCTCGAGGCGCAGCCACCGACGCCGGCGTGGCAGAGACGGCGGCACCAAGCGCTACCACCACTGCAAGAACGCCCGTGCGCTTCATAAAGCGACGCATAGTGCTCCTTCTCCTGTTGTGTGTTGCGCGACCTATTCGGTCGCAGACCCGCCCAGTTGGGCCGAACGGGAAATCAATGTGTGCAGCACGAGTGCGGCCGCGCCCCGCGCCCAGGTGTCCGCGTCGTGTGGCGCCACTTCGATGCGACAGTCCGATGCCGCAGTGGAGAACGAGTGCTGCGCGATGGTGCGCTTCATGGGCTCGAGCAGGAGCTCACCGGCGACCAGGCCCTCGCCCGAGATGAGGATGAGCTCGGGGTTCAGCAGGTTGAGGATGGCGCACACCCCGAGGCCCAAGGCGTCACCGGCGCGGGTGAAGGCCCGACGTGCCGTCGCGTCCCCGTCACGTGCGAGCGAGACGGCTTGCTCGAAACTCGGTGCACCTCCGTCGGCATGGCCCGCGATGTAGCGGACGATGGCGGACTCACTCGCCACGGTCTCGAGGCAACCGTTGTTCCCACAGGCGCACTGCTCGCCGTTGCGCGAGATGGTGAGGTGCCCGAGTTCGCCTGCCAGCCCGGAGGTCCCATGGAGCAGGCCGTCGTTCACGACGAAGGCCGAACCGACACCGGCTCCCACGGTGACCAGCGCGAAATTGGCCACGCCCTTGCCCATGCCGAACCACTGTTCGGTGAGCGCGAGCGAATCCACGTCGTTCTCGACCACGGTGTCGAGCCCCGTCGCGGCCTCCACCAGGTCGGCCAGCGGCAGGGCCTTCCAGCCGAGGAAGGTCGCGTACTTCACGACGCGACCGTCGGGGCTGACATGACCGCCGATGCCGATGCCGATGCCCATGGGCGGCCCGGATTGGTCCTTGACCTTCCTCGTCAACTGCTCACACAGGGTGGCGATGGCAGACACGACCTGTTCCGGATCCGTGGAGCGGAGCCGACGCGTGGCTTGCGCGAGCACGTTCGCCTTGAGGTCCACCGCGACACCCGTGAGTTCCGAGGCGGTGAGCTTGAAGCCGATGGCGGTGGCACGGGTGGCGTTGACCTCGACGGGCACGCTGGGCCGTCCCGGGATTCCGGAGATCTCCGCCAACTCGGAGACATAGCGCTCATCGACCAGGGGCTTGACCACCTTCGAGACAGTGGCCGCGGAGAGGCCCGTCTCGCGGGCGATGTCCGAGCGTGACAACGGGCCCTTGGTGAGGATGGTGGCGAAGATCGCCGCCCGGTTCGCATCCCGCGCGAAGCCACGACTGATGGTGCGCACCACGTCTGCCCGGTGTGGACGATTGCTCATGCGCGGAACACTACCGCTTTATTTTCTTTTCTAAAGTAACTAACTCATAACGATTGCCGCGCGGTCGTTGACTGGCTGCCGTCCCCGCCGGAACCCTCCCCCGCGATCAGGGCAGGCGGGGGAACTCGACGGCCGGGCAGCGGTTCATCACCACGGTGAGCCCGGCATCCCGTGCACGCTGCGCTGCCGCCTCGTCGATGACGCCGAGCTGGAGCCACACCGCATCGGCGCCGATGGCGATGGCCTCGTCCACGACGGCACCGACACGGCTCGAGTTCACGAAGCAGTCGACGACGTCGATGTGCCCGACAGCGGCCGCAGCCTCGGTGAGCGTCCTGTAGCCCTGCTCCCCGTGCACCTCCTCGGCCCGCGGGTACACCGGCACGATGCGCTTGCCATAGCGCTGCTGCAGCATCAGGGCGATGCCGTACGCGTCGCGCTCGGGGTTGGCGCCCAGACCGACGACGGCCCACACCCTGCTCTGAGCCTTGAGCCTCGCGACGTCCGCGGGGTCGGCGAATCCCGTCATCGCGCGCTCACTGTCCCTGCCGCTGGTGGATGCGATGCGCGCCCACACCGCCGGAGCGGGCGGGCGCGCACGAGCTGGGGTCTGGGAGCGTCACGAGACGAATCCAGCGGGGCGGCGACGGGCGCGCACCGTCTCGCCCTTGGCCTGGGCCTGGGCCTTGAGCTTGGCCTGGTAACCGACCATGGCGGCCCGCAGCGCGGTGCCGGTGGCGTCGTCCGCCGTGCCCAGGATGCGCACGGCGAGCAGGCCGGCATTCTTGGCGTTGCCGATGGCCACCGTGGCCACGGGGATGCCCGTGGGCATCTGCACGATGGAGAGCAGCGAGTCCATGCCGTCGAGTGTCGAGAGCGGCACCGGCACGCCGATGACCGGCAGCTGGGTCACCGCGGCGACCACCCCGGGGAGGTGCGCTGCGCCGCCCGCGCCCGCGATGATCACGCGGATGCCGCGGTCGGCGGCGGACTTGGCGTAGGCCAGGGTCTCATCGGGCATGCGGTGCGCGGAGAGCACGTCTGCCTCGTACTCTACCCCGAACTCGTCGAGGATGTCGGCGGCGCCCTGCATGAGCGGCCAATCCGAATCGCTGCCCATCAGGATTCCAACGCGTGCGGTCATTGCTACTCCAAGATCGTTCCGGTCAGGTAGTCCGCCGCATGACGCGCCCTGCGCAGGCAGTCATCGGCATCGTCGGAGACAACGCTCACATGCCCGACGGTTGTTCCCGATTCCCGCGGCGAATCCTCCAGATGGACGCGCACGCCCGGATCACGGGCCATGCAGTGGCGCAGCGCCCCGAACATCCCCGGGGCCCCGCGCACCACGCAGCAGGCGACCGCCCGCGCACGCAGGTTCGGAGTCCCCAACGGCAGGTCGAGGAGCGCCCGCACATGGTTCTCATACAGGGGGGTGGTGGCCCCGTCGAGGGTCCAGGCAGCGCTGCCGTCCACGCCCACCGTGAGGTCGGGGATGCCCATCTGGTCGGGGCCGAAGCGCAGGCAGGCGGCGCCGAGGATGCCGGCCTCGCTCACGTACGCGATGGCCCGTTGCTGCAGTGCCGCCGAACGGGTAGCGGACATCCCGGGCGCGGGCGCCACGACGTCACGCAATGCGTCCGCCTCGAACCACTCCCGGGCCACGGGGTACGTCACGACCTGCCCATGCGGGGAGCGCACGACGTGTACGGCGTGGAAGGGCCCGTCGAGCCGGGGCTCTGCCCCGGGGACGATCGAGGACGACGCCGTCCGGTCAACGGTGACGCCCAGGCTGCGGGCCGCCTGGCGCAACCACTCGGAGACGCGGTCGCCCCCACCGATCTGCAGGCGCGGAAGGTCTGCGTCTTGTTCGGGAGGTCGCTGCACGAAACGGACGATATCCGGCTGCGGTTACGCTCGCCCCGTGGACGGGTTCGCAAGGTTGCGCGCGGAAGTCGCGAAGTTCGGCACCGTGGGCGCCTTCGCCTACGTGATCGACGTGGCGGTGTTCAACCTGTTCCGAGCCGAGACCTTCAGCCCCATCGCCAACAAGCCGATCACGGCCAAGATCATCAGCTCCATCGTCGCCACCCTCTTCGCCTACGCCTGCAACCGCTACTGGGCCTTCAAGCACCGCGAGATGGGGGGTCACGCGCAGTCGCTGGCCCTCTTCGCCGTGATCAACGTGGTGGCGATGGGCCTGGCTGCGGGCTGCCTCGCGATCTCGCACTACGCGCTGGGATTCACCTCGGCCACCGCGGACAACCTCTCCGCCAACATCGTGGGGACCGGTCTGGGCACCCTGTTCCGCTTCTGGGCCTACCGGCGCTTCGTCTTCACGGACGCGCCCAGCACCGCAGTGGCCGGGACACGTTAGGCCTCAAGCGTGAAGCCGAGGCCGCGTGACGTCCTGATGGACGCGCGGCTGCCCGCTCCATGGAGCTTGCGCCGCAACGACGACACATGCATGTCGAGGGACTTCGAGGCCCCGGACAGTGGTGCGTGCCAGAGCTGGCGCATCATCTCGGCGCGTTCGACGATGCGGCCGGGGTGGCGGGCCAACAGGGCCAGGATCTCGAACTCCTTGGGCGTCAACGCCATCGGCACACCCTCGACGGACGCGCGGAGGATCGCGAGTTCGATGCCGATGTCGCCCACGAACAGGATGTCGCCTCCCCCGGTCCGTCGCAGCAACGCGGCCACCCGGGCCAGCAGTTCCTGCGCCCGGAAGGGCTTCACGAGGTAGTCATCCGCCCCGGCGTTGAGCGCGAGCACGATGTCCGGCTCGCTGGAGCGCGCTGAGACGACGAGGATCGGCGCGCCCGGACGGCGGGAGCGCAGTTCGCGACACGCCTGCAGGCCATCCATGTCCGGCAGCCCCAGATCGAGCAGCACGAGTTGCGGCCCGCGCACCACCGACTGCATGGCCTCCGAGGCGGTGCCGACGACGGTCACGGCGTGCCCTGCCCGTTGCAGGACGCGTGTGAGCAGCTCGGCCGCGGCGGGATCGTCCTCGACCACCAGGAGCTGCGTCATGGCCCGACGCTCCCACGCAGGCGGGACACGTCACCCGAGGTGACGCGGACGGGGCGACCCGCCGAGACCACGAGCAGCGCGCCGTCATCATCGACGCCGGTGGCCCGACCCTCGACGACGTTGCCGTTCACCTGCTGCACGCGGACGTCCCGCCCGATGGTGTCGCAGAGCCGCCGATACGCGTCCAACGGCAGTGCGGGCACCTCGTGCAGGCGGCTGAGCACGCCCACGATGATCCGCTCTCGCTCCGCCGAAACGCCCTCGAGTGACAGGGACGTCGCCTCCGGCGTCGGTAGCTCGGCGTCGTCCATGGTGCTGTTGATCCCGATACCGACGACCACGGCGTCCCCGTGCACCTCGGCGATGATCCCGCCGACCTTGCGCAGGTCCGGACCATGTGCGAACACGATGTCGTTCGGCCACTTCAGGCGCACATCGGCGCCCGCTTCCCGGAGCACCTCCGCCACGGCCACGCCGAACTGCAGGGGGAGCGTGGTCAGTACCTGGGGGCGCGGCAGGGCGATCGTCATGAGCACCGACGTGCCCGAGGGGGCGAACCACTGGCGATCGAGGCGACCTCGACCCACGGTCTGCTCGTCGGTGAGACAGGCGAACGGTGGCTGCACGCCCGCGTCGAGCAGGGACCTGGCCTCCACCTGCGTCGACGATGTGACGCGCGAGTAGTGAACGGACACCGGGCCCACGCCCGCCTCGTCGAGCAGGCGCTTGACGAACGCAATATCGAGGGGCGCACGCTCAGGCGTCGTGTACTCGTGGGTCACGTGACTACCGTACGACGTACATGACCTGGGAGGTGGGCGTGGGCGAGGACCACATCGATCTGCAGACGACTGCGGGCAAGATCGCGGACCTGCGACGCCGTCGCCTGGAGAAGGAAACCGGCCAGACCGCATCGGTGGAGCGCCAGCATGCCAAGGGCAAGCAGACGGCGATGGAACGGCTCAACGGATTCCTCGATGAGGGCTCCTTCCAACAGCTCGACGGCCTGCGTCGTCACCGCGCCTACGGCTTCGGCATGGAGAAGACGCGGCCCCTCGGCGACGGCGTGATCACCGGCTACGGCACCGTCAACGGCCGTCAGGTCTATGTGTTCGCCCAGGACTTCACCGTGTTCGGTGGCTCACTGGGCCAGGTCTTCGGCGAGAAGATCGTCAAGGTCATGGACCTCGCAATGCAGACCGGCTGTCCGCTCATCGGCTTCAACGACTCTGGCGGCGCCCGCATCCAGGAGGGTGTGGAATCGCTCGCCATGTACGGCGAGATCTTCAAGCGCAATGTGCATGCCAGTGGCGTGATCCCGCAGATCTCGCTCATCATGGGTCCCTGCGCCGGCGGCTCGGTGTACTCCCCCGCCATCAACGACTTCACCGTCATGGTGGACAAGACCTCGCACATGTTCATCACCGGACCCGATGTCATCAAGACGGTGACCGGCGAGGACGTCGGCTTCGAGCAGCTCGGGGGCGCACGCACACACAACACGGTCTCCGGTGCGGCGCACTACATGGGGCATGACGAGCAGGAGGCCATCGACTACGTCAAGGCGCTGCTCTCGTTCCTTCCCGACAACAACATGGATGAGCCGCCCGCCTTCCCCTGGGAGGCCGACGTCACGATCAGCGACGAGGACCTGGAACTCGACACGCTCATCCCCGATTCATCGAATCAGCCCTACGACATGCATGCCGTGATCGAGCACGTCGTCGACGACGAGTACTTCCTCGAGGTGCAGCCGCTGTTCGCCCCCAACATCATCACCGGCTTCGGCCGCGTCGAGGGGCGTTCCGTCGGCATCATCGCCAACCAGCCCATGCAGCTGGCGGGCACGCTCGACATCGACTCCAGCGAGAAGGCGGCGCGCTTCATCCGCACCTGCGATGCCTTCAACATCCCCGTGGTGTCATTCGTGGACGTGCCCGGCTTCCTGCCCGGCACCGAGCAGGAATGGGGGGGCATCATCCGTCGCGGCGCCAAGCTCATCTACGCCTACGCGGAGGCCACCGTCCCCCTCGTCACCGTGATCACCCGCAAGGCCTACGGCGGCGCCTACATCGTCATGGGTTCCAAGCACCTGGGCGCGGATGTGAACCTGGCCTGGCCCAGCGCCCAGATCGCCGTCATGGGGGCACAGGGTGCGGTCAACATCCTGTACCGCAAGGAACTCGCGGCGAGCAGCGACGTCGACGCCGAGCGCGCGCGGCTCATCGATGACTACGAGCAGCGACTCGGCAACCCCTACCCCGCGGCCGAGTCGGGTCACGTGGATCGCGTGATCTTCCCCCACGAGACGCGCAAGAACGTGGTGCTGGCCTTGCGTGCACTGCGCAACAAGCGGGCGACGCTGCCCCCGAAGAAGCACGGGAACATCCCGCTGTGACGGGCTTCGTGGTCCGGCATGGGAATCCCACGCCCGAGGAACTCGGGGTCGTCGTGGCGGTGTTGAGCGCGGCCGTCGCGTCGCAGGTGGATCGCACAGCGTCCACGCACACCCCGCTGCGCTTCTGGTCCTCCTCGACGCAGTTGGCACGCCCGGCGTTGGTCCGCCCAGGACGCGGCTCCTGGTCGATCGCCAGCAGGCTGCGCTGATGCAGTTCGTGCTGGCATCCGCCTCGCCGGCGCGGTCGCGGCTCCTCACAGACGCAGGCGTGGCGCACCACGTCCGCGTGAGCAACGTCGACGAGGTCGCCCTGGTGCTGGAGGCGGGCTGGGTCGACGCGCACGCTGTGGCCGGTGGCCTGGCCACAGCCAAGGCCCGTGACGTGGCCGCCGGGCTGGGCAGCGGCTGCCTGGTGCTGGGTTGCGACTCGGTGTTCGACATCGGGGGCGAGATCCACGGCAAGCCGGCGGACGCCCGGCAGGCCCGAGAGCGCTGGGAGCGCATGCGCGGACGCGACGGCATCCTGTTCACGGGGCACCACGCCGTCGACACGACAAGCGGCCGCGAGGTCTCCCGGGTGGTGGCCTCCACCGTCTACTTCGCGGATCCCACGGACGACGAGATCGAGGCCTACATCGCCACCGGGGAGCCGCTCAAGGTCGCCGGTGGGGTCACGATCGACGGGCTGGGCGCCCCCTTCATCGAACGCATCGATGGCGACCACTCCAACGTGATGGGGCTCTCCATCCCCTCGCTGCGACTCATGCTCATGGAGATCGGCATCCCGTGGCCGACGCTCTGGTCGCTTACTGACGGGTCGCTGGTCGCGTCCATAGACTCACGCCAACCGGGGAGGTCCTGATGACGCAAGCGTTGCGCAAGGTGCTCATCGCCAATCGCGGGGAGATCGCGGTGCGAGTGGCGCGTGCCTGTCGAGATGCCGGGCTGGCGAGTGTCGCCGTCTACGCGGATCCCGATCGCGACGCCCTGCATGTGAAGGTCGCGGACGAGGCCTTCGCCCTGGGCGGGGCCACTGCTGCGGAGTCGTACCTGGTCATCGGGAAGCTCATCGACGCGGCCCGCCGCAGTGGAGCCGACGCCGTGCACCCGGGCTACGGGTTCCTCTCCGAGAACGCGGACTTCGCCCAGGCCGTCATCGATGCCGGGCTCACCTGGATCGGACCCCCGCCACACGCCATCCGCGGTCTCGGCGACAAGGTCTCAGCTCGGCACATCGCGGCCCGCGCCGGTGCACCCCAGGTCCCCGGCACCAAGGATCCGGTGGCCAACGCCGACGAGGTCGTGGCCTTCGCGCGCGAGTTCGGCCTGCCCATCGCCATCAAGGCGGCCTTCGGGGGCGGCGGGCGCGGCCTCAAGGTGGCACGCTCGCTGGAGGAGATCCCCGAGCTCTTCGACTCCGCGGTCCGCGAGGCCATCGCCGCCTTCGGACGCGGTGAGTGCTTCGTCGAGCGCTACCTCGACCGCCCGCGGCACGTCGAGACCCAATGCCTCGCCGACGAGCATGGCAACGTCGTCGTCGTGTCCACGCGCGACTGCTCGTTGCAGCGCCGACACCAGAAGTTGGTGGAGGAGGCGCCTGCGCCTTACCTGACACCGGCCCAGGTGGATGAGCTCTACGCGTCCTCGAAGGCCATCCTGCGGGAGGCGGGCTACGTGGGTGCGGGCACCTGCGAGTTCCTCGTCGGCACCGACGGCACCATCTCCTTCCTCGAGGTGAACACCCGCCTGCAGGTCGAGCACCCGGTGTCCGAGGAGGTCACCGGCATCGACCTGGTGCGCGAGCAGTTCCGCATCGCCTCCGGTGAGGCCCTCGGCTACGACGACCCCCCGGTGCGCGGGCACTCGCTGGAGTTCCGCATCAACGGCGAGGATCCCGGGCGCTCCTTCCTGCCGGCACCGGGCGCCCTCACCACCTGGGTGCCGCCCATGGGACCGGGTGTGCGAGTGGACACCGGCTTCGTGCAGGGTGACGTCATCGGCGGCAACTTCGACTCCCTGCTCGCCAAGCTCATCATCACCGGGCGTGATCGCCGGCAGGCCCTCGAGCGGGCCCGCCGCGCCCTCGCCGAGTTCCAGGTCGACGGCATCGCCACCGCGCTCACCTTCCATCGCGCCGTCGTGGAGGAGGCGGACTTCGTGGCCGCCGACGGCGACTTCAAGGTGCACACGCGCTGGATCGAGACGGAGTTCAACAACACCATCCCCGCCTACTCGGGCACTTCAGCCGCGGACCTGGCCGCCGCACCCGTTCGCGACACCGTGGTGGTCGAGGTGGGCGGCAAGCGGGTCGAGGTGACACTGCCCGTCGGGTTCGCCAGCGCTCCGGCGGCACCCAACCGTTCCGCCGCACCGGTGAAGAAGACCCGGAAGGCGACGACCACGGTCAGCGGCGATGCCGTCACTGCACCCATGCAGGGAACGGTGGTCAAAGTCGCCGTGGCCGAGGGCCAGTCGGTGGAGGCCGGCGAACTCATCGTGGTCGTCGAGGCCATGAAGATGGAGCAGCCACTCACCGCACACAAGGCCGGGGTCGTCACCGCGCTGCGCGCAGAGGTGGGAGCCACGCTCACCACCGGCGACATCATCTGCGAACTCAAGTAGACGCACCTCGCCCGTCCTCGCCGCGCGCGGTGCTCCATCCTGCGTGACCTGTCGTCGCGTTCGCGACTCGCGTACACCTAGGCGCGGTCGCGGCCCTGCGGTCGCTCGTCGCCCTGCCGCCGCCTCACCGCCTCGCGGAGCAGTACCTCGACCTCTGCGTTGACGCTACGCAGGTCCGAGGCCGCGAGTCGTTCGATCTCGGCCCACAGTTGCGGATCGATGCGCAGCGGGAACTGCTTGCGGCTCAAGTTGCTCCTCGTCGACTACGCGTACAGCGTCCCGGTGTTGACGATGGGCGTCACTTCGCCCTCGCCACACAGCACCACCATGAGGTTGCTCACCATGGCGGCCTTGCGCTCGTCATCGAGGTCGACGACCTGCGCCGCCGCCAGTTCATGCAGGGCCATCTCCACCATGCTCACCGCGCCCACCACGATCTTGCGGCGGGCCGCGATGACCGCCTCTGCCTGTTGACGCCGCAGCATGGCCTGGGCGATCTCGGGCGCATAGGCGAGGTGCGTGAGCCGGGCGTCATCGACGACGACCCCCGCGACGGCCAGCCTCGCCCCCAGGTCCTTGCGCAGGGCCGTGGAGACCTCGTCTGGATTGCTGCGCAGGGTGACCTCGCCGCTGTTCTCGTCGTCACCATGGTCATAGGCATAGGCCGTGGCGACGTGGCGCAGCGCCGTCTCGGCCTGGGTCGACACATAGGTCTCGAAGTCCTCGACGTCGAAGGTAGCCTGGGCCGTGTCCTCGACATGCCACACGATCATGGCCGCGATCTCGATGGGGTTGCCGCGGCGGTCGTTCACCTTGAGCCGGTCACCGAGCAGCGTGCGTGCACGGAGGGACACCTTGTAGCGGTTCTTGGCCGAGCTGAGGAAGGGATTGGCCCACTTGAACCCACCGGCCCGCACGGTGCCCGCATAACTGCCGAACAGTACGAGCACGCGGGCCTCATTGGGCTGGAGGGTGAAGTAGCCGGGAGCGGTCAGGATGCCGAGCAGGGCAAGCAGGACCCCCGCCCCCACGAGCCAGGGGTTGGCGCCGTTCCCCCCGCCGGTCACTCCCGCGCGGACGATGAGGGCGACAGCGCCGATGGCGCG
>DAHWFQ010000165.1:0-7204 GCA_027324895.1 Actinomycetota bacterium
GGCAAGACCACGCTGCTCGCGGCCCTGCTCGCCGCGGTTCCGGCACGCGAGCGGATCGTGGTGGCAGAGGATTCCGCCGAGCTGAACGTCGCCCATCCCCACGTCGTCTACCTCGAGGGCCGGCCACCCAACGTGGAGGGCGCGGGGGCTGTCACCCTGCGGGATCTCGTGCGCCAATCACTGCGCATGCGCCCGGACCGGTTGATCGTCGGCGAGGTCCGGGGCGCGGAGGTCGTCGACCTCCTCAACGCACTGAACACCGGCCATAGCGGTGGAGCCGCCACTGTCCACGCCAATTCGGCCGCCGATGCGCTCGTCCGCCTCGAACTGCTCGCCCTGCAGGCGGGCCTGGGTCGCGATGCGGCAAGGACGGCGATCAACACCGCCTTCCGCAGCGTCATCCACATCGAGCGGGATGCGCAGGGTCGCCGTCGCATCCGGGGCATCGCGGAGATCGACCGGGCATCGGGGGAGGTGACCGCCGCGTGATGTCGGTCGTGGCCATCGCTGCCGCCTTCGTGGTCTGGGACTGGCTCCCGTACAACCCGCATGCGCGCGCCATGCGCATCATCGGGCGCACGGAACCGGCAGCAGACGAACGGGTCCTCAACTGGTGGCGGGCCCGCAAGCGCAACCGACGTGGGCAGCCGCTCACGACGCGACTCCTGCAGTCGCTCATCGTCGAGTTGCAGGCGGGCCTGGTGCCTGAACAGGTGTTCAGCCACGTGCTCGGCGCGCCGTACGCGGCACCACGGGCCCTGCTGGAGCTGGCACCCACAGCGGACGTCCACATCTGGCGGGACGTCGCGCATGTCTGGATGTCCTCCGACGCGGTCGGCTTCTCCATGGCCACGGCACTGCAGCGCGTGCACGCCTACGCCCTCGTCGACCAGGAGGTGTGGCGGGAGGTGCAGTCGAACGCCGCAGCTCCCCGATTCGCCATGCTCACGCTCATCGCCATGCCGATGGCCGCGTGGCTCGTGGGTGGACTGAGTGGCGCCAGCCCCGTCCACTTCCTGTTCTCCAACCCCATCGGTTGGGCCTGCCTCGCATTCGGCCTCACCTGCTACGGCCTGGCATTCCTGTGGATGCGCGCCATGACCCGCAGGGCGCTCCGGTGATCAGGCGTCGGCGGTTCACCGGACTGCTCGCCGCGTCCTGCTGCTTCCTGTTCATCCCTGACGTGAACTTCGCCGCACCGGTGGCGGTGACGGTGTTCCTGCTGCTGGAACGTTGGCTGCCCCGACTCGGCACCGAGGCCTCCGAGCAGCAGGCACTTGAACAGCGGGTGGCCCTGCCGTTGGCGCTCGATGTCCTGTCGCTGTGCCTCGACGCCGGCGTGTCATGGGACCGGGCGGTGCAGGCAGCGGCGGATTGCTGCGATGGTGATCTCGCACACGACCTCCGCGTCGCTGCCCATCGCCTCACCATGGGGGCCGCGCCAGCAGAGGTGTGGACGGGGACCGTCGTGCTGCGGGACATCGGCTCGGTCGTGGAACGGAGCTTCCGCAGTGGGGCGGCGGTCTCGGTGCTGCTGCGACAGCATGCAGACGGTGAACGGGCCGCCGAGCGATTGCGGCGCATCGAGAACAGCCGACGCCTGGGCACCAAGATCCTGATGCCCGTGTCCTTCCTCGGCTACCCGGCGTTCTTCACACTCGCATTGATCCCGACGCTCGTGAGTTCCCTCTTCGCGCTCGATCTCGGATTCACATCCACAGGGCAGGTGCCGTGATGGTTGTCCACGGATGCGGCAGCGGGCGTCCATGGTGTCGGAGGGCCGACGAGGCTTCGGGCATCCGCTCCACCCCGCAGATTGGAACCGCATATGAAGTCGATCATCAAGCTCAAGCTCCGCCTCGCCGAGGTCACCGGTGCGGTCACCGAGGAATTCTCATTCATCGCGGTCATCGCCCTGCTCATCGTGGGCGTCCTTGCCGCCGTGACCAAGTCCCCGATCTTCACCACGCTCTTCCTCACACTCTTCCAGGACGTCTTCCACCACTTCACCTCATGGTTGGGCGGTTTCTTCAGTTGATCCACACAACGGCTCAGGGCCGGGGCATTCGCCCCGGCCCTTCCGCATGTCAGCGCGGTTCCATCACCGTGGAGGCCGCGGGTGCCGTCAGCATCCTGGCGTTCATCACCGTCATGCTCGTAGGCATGATCGCCGTATTCGGCGCCCAGGCTTCGCTCGTCTCCGCTGCCCGCGAGGCCGCGCGAGTGGCCGCACTGCAGTCCGGTCGCGCGGCGGCGGAGCAGGTTGTCCGCCGCGTCGCCGGCCAGGCGGAGAGCAGGGTCAGCTCGGATGGCGAATGGGTGACCGTCGAACTCCGCAAGCTCGTGCGCTTGCCAGCGCTTCCCGGTGTCATGCGCCTGTCCGCCCGGGCGACGGCCTACGAGGAGACCCCGTGGTGAAGCGCGAGGAGGGCGCCATGGAGGCATTCATGCTGGCCTCCACGTTGGTACTGACCGCGGTCACCATGCTCTTGGTGGCCGCCATCGCGCTGACGGCCCGTCATGAGCAGACCCGGGCGGCTGCGGACTTCGCCGCGCTCGCCGCGCTGCAGTCCGCGGAGGGGTGTGACGCGGCCCGCAGCGCCGCATCACGCAACGACGCCAGACTGGATGCCTGCGTGATCTCCGATGCCGAAGCCTGGGTGACGGCCTCCGTGCGCACCGGCCTATCGGGCCCGTTGGTGAGGGCCGGGTTGCCCGCGCGCTTCGTGGTGAGCGCGCACGCCGCTCGCTGAGGGCCCCGGTCGTGGGGCCGTTCCCGTTCCGGGAGCGGCCCTACGCTTGCGTCATGAGCATGAGCGGCCCAGTGAGCGATCGCCAGCCGGAAACAGCCTCGAATGAAGCCGGAGTGGAACGTCCACTGCGCGCCGCCGCATTCTTCGACATCGACAACACCCTGCTGCGGGGTGCATCCCTGTACTACCTGGCCCGGGGCCTGGCCGCCCGCAACCTGGTGAGCTGGCGGCAGATCATCCGCTACGCCTGGAAGCAATGGAAGTTCCTCACCTCGGGCAAGGAGCACGTCAAGGACCTGAAGTTCGTCACGGAGACGTCCATGACGTTCATTGCGGGACGCGAGCAGGCACTCATGCTCGACGTCTGCCGCAACACCATCGACGAGCTCATGCTCAGCAAGTTGTGGCCGGGGACCGTGCGCATCGCCCAAGCCCACCTGACGCTGGGCCAGGAGGTCTGGCTGGTGACGGCAGCGCCCAATGACCTGGCGCGGATGCTGGCAGAGCGCTTGGGGCTGACCGGGGGTATGGGCACCTGCGCCGAGGTGCTGGACGGCCGCTACACGGGGCACATCGTGGGGGCGACCATGCACGGACGGGCGAAGGCCGAGGCGATCCAACGCATCGCCGCTCAGCGCGGCCTCGACCTGGCGGCGTCGACGGCCTACTCGGACTCCTCGAACGACCTGCCCATGCTGCGCGCTGTGGGCAACCCGGTGGCGGTGAACCCCGATGGCGCACTGCGGCGCGTGGCCCGGCGCAACGGCTGGCTCATCATGGAGTACCGCCGAAGCCGCTTCTGGCGTGACAACAGCATCCCCGGCAACCCGAATGTGGCAGTGGGCGCGGGCATCGCCGCCGGACTGGCGGTCGCCGCCCTGGAGAAGAAGCGCCGGAACTAGCGCTTCCGGGCCGGGCGGGCGACTACTGCGCGTTCCAATGTCGATTGCTGTCCACATGGTGGGCGACCATGCCTCGGCATTTGGGATGCCCCGGAGCCTCCCACATACCATTCGGCCTATCACCGCAACGGCGCGGGGTCCTGTAGAGCGCCGGTGAGGAGGTTGGGATGCAGCCCACTCCTCGCGTGTCCGAGTCCACTGCCGCTCGCCTCCCCGTCTACCTGCGGGTGCTCACCGGTCTCGGCGCCGTCGATTCCGTTTCGAGTGAGGAGTTGGCGGCCGCCTGCGGCGTGTCCAGCGCGCAACTCCGCAAGGACCTGTCGGTCCTCGGCACCCGCGGCATCCGCGGCGTGGGCTACGACGTCCGTGGCCTGCGGGATGCCCTGGCCGCGGAACTGGGCATGCAACATGACTGGCCGCTTGTCATCATCGGCGGCGGCAACCTGGGCCTGGCCCTCGCCAACTACGCGGGATTCACATCGCGGGGATTCCGCGTCGTCGGGCTGGTGGATGCGGATCAGCTCCGGGTGGGCGAGGCCGTCGCCGACGGCCTGGTGATCCAGCCCATGGCGGATCTCGCCCGCATCATCCGTCGCACGCACGCGGTGATCGCGGTCATCGCGACCCCGGCCGACGCGGCCCAGCGGGTGGCCGACGACCTCGTTGGGGCCGGCGTCACCGGCATCCTGAACTTCGCACCCACCGTCCTCTCGGTGCCCGACGGCGTGGCCGTCCGCGATGTCGACCTGGGCGTCGAGCTCCAGCTCCTCGCCTTCCATGAGCAACGGCGGTCACTCGATCGCGACACCCACAGTGAGGGGGAGTGATGCGGAAGCGGATCACCATCGTCTGGACCGGCAACCAGGACGCCCGGCTGCTCACCATGCGGGCAGTCGATGCCCTCGCATCAGCGGGTGCCGTCATCGTGGATGCGGAACTCGAGGACATCGCACGAGCGACCTGCAAGGGCGGGATCCTCGTACTCAACGGCGGCTCCTTGGCGCAGCGCACGCGGGCCGTGCGGGATGCGCTGAAGGAGCACTCGGAGGTTGTGCGCTTCCTCGCCGGCGATCCCGTGCTGGATGGCGTCCTCGCCCAGGAGCTGCACGCGTACGAGGTGCTCGGCCAGGTGGTCGTCGTGCCCGGCGTCACCACGAGCACCGTTGCCGCAACCTTCGCCGGTGTCTCGCTTACGGGACAGCGGGTGCGGGAGGTGCGCATGATCGACGCTGCCGATCCTGCGACCGACTGGACCATGCCCCCTCGCGAGACACTCATCGTGAAGGGATTGGCCGGCGCGGCCAAGCCCGCCCTTGAGGCGCTGCGCGGAGGCGACCGCAACACGGCGTTCAGGATCGTGAGCGGCGCTGGTTCGGTCGCGCAGGTCACGATTGCCGGCACGCTGGGCGAATTCGATGCACTCGTCGACATCAAGCGCCTGGCCCCGGACAGCATCATGTTCATCGGCGAGCCCGTCCGTGAGGCGGTCGACTGGTTCGAGCGACTGCCGCTCATCGGCTGGCACCTGCTGATGCCGCGCACGAAGGATGCCTTGAGCGGGCTCACCGCACTGCTCGAGCGTGACGGCGCGATCACCACGCACATCCCCACCTTGTCGGTGGAGCCTCCTCGCACACCGCAGCAGATCGAGCGCGCGGTGACGGGGCTGGTCGAGGGTCGGTATGGCTGGGTCATCTTCACCTGTGCCAACGCGTTCATCGCGGTCTGGGAGAAGTGCCGCGAATACGGCCTGGACGCGCGCGTGTTCGCTGGAACGCGGATCGCCGCGGTCGGTGAGGACACCGTCGTCGCCCTCGCGTCCCGGGGCATGCATGCCGACCTGGTGCACCCCGAGACCACGCAGTCGCTGGTGGAGATGTTCCCTCCGGCCGAGGCGGGCACCGAGTCGGTGAGCCGCATCCTCATCCCGCGTGCGGAGATCGCCACCGAGACCCTGGCCAGCGGTCTGGTCGAGTTGGGTTGGGAGGCGGACGAGGTCACGGTGTACCGCACGGTGCGCTCCGCACCTCCGGCAGCGGCCACCAGGGAGGCCATCAAGAGTGGCGCCTTCCAGGCCGTCGTCTTCACCTCGTCCGCCACAGTGCGCAACCTCATCGGGCTGGCTGGGAAGCCGCATGCGAGCACGGTCGTCGCCTGCATCGGTCCCACGACGGCCCGGGCGGCGGAGGAGCATGGATTGCGCGTCGACGTGGTGGCGGCGGAACCCACGCACGAGGCACTCGCGCAGGCGCTCATCGAATTCGCCGAGGCGCGCCGCGCATCGGACGAAGGCTTCGAGATGTCGGTTCCCAAGCCGGGCCGCGCGGCATCGGCGGCCCCCGCGCGACGTCCGGCGTCAGCGGCGGTGGCCGCACCGGTGCGGCGCAAAGCGAAATAGCATTCGCCCCGAGGAGTCCTTGATGAGCGAACGCACGACCGTCCACCTTGTGCGCCACGGCGAGGTGTTCAATCCCGAGAAGCTGCTGTACGGGCGACTGCCCGGCTATCGGCTGTCCTCCCTGGGTGAGGAGATGGCGGAGGTCGTCGGCGAGTACCTGGCCGCGCGCGACATCACGCAGGTCATCGCGTCCCCCCTGCAGCGAGCGCAGCAGACGGCCGCGCCCCTGGCCTCCCGCCTGGGCCTGCCCATCGGAGCGGATGAGCACCTGCTGGAGGCGACCAACGTCTTCGAGGGCAAGCGCGTATCCGTGGGTGATGGCGTGCTCAAGCAGCCACGTGCCTGGCGCCACCTGTACAACCCCTTCCTCCCGTCCTGGGGGGAGGCCTACGTCGAGGTGGCTGCCCGCATGCGGATCGCCGTGGCGGACGCCCGCGAGGCGGCCCGTGGCCACGAAGCGGCCCTGGTCTCCCATCAGCTCCCCATCTGGGTGGCCCGCCTGGACGCCGAGCGGCGTCGGCTGTGGCACGATCCGCGCAAGCGCCAGTGCTCGCTTGCATCCATCACGTCGCTGACCTTCGACGGCGATGCCCTCACGCTCATCACCTACTCCGAACCCTGCGCCGACCTCGTCGCGAAGTCGAACAAAGGCGTGGGTGCATGACGCTGCTGGCGTCGGTCGCGGACACGATCACCAGCGGTTCGCTGCTGCTCGCCATCCCCCTTGCCTTCGCCGCGGGTCTGGTGTCATTCCTCAGCCCCTGCGTCGCACCGTTGGTGCCCGGATACGTTTCCCTCATCACCGGGCTCTCGGCCGACGAACTTCTCGAGGGTCGTGGCCATCGCAACCGGGCCCTGGCGGGAACCATCGGGTTCACGCTCGGCTTCGGCCTGCTCTTCGTCTCCTACGGCGTGGCCTTCGGCAGCGTCGGCTCCGCGCTCTCCCAGCACCAGGCGGCGATCTCGCGTGTGCTCGGGCTGCTGGTGATCGTCCTCGGAGTCGCATACCTCGGTGGACTGCCGATGCTCGAGCGTGAGTTCGGGCCGCGCATGCGCGGGCGAGGCGGGGTCGCCATGGCTCCCGTCATGGGGCTCGCCTTCGGCCTCGGCTGGGTGCCGTGCGTCGGTCCCACGCTGGCCGCAGTGCAGAC
>DAHWFQ010000150.1:0-4435 GCA_027324895.1 Actinomycetota bacterium
GAGCGTCGAGCCGCTTCCGTCGGATGTGCCGTGAACACGGGTTCCGCGTTGATGCGGCGGATGGCCGCGGCGGCTGCCTCCGGGTCCATGCCCGACTCCGCGATGCGGCGGGCGGCCAGGGCCAGTGGGCCGCCGTCCTCGGCGCGCTCGGTGGCCAGCTCGCGGCCCCGATAGACCTGCTCGGCCACGTTGGCCAGGTGGAAGTACATGGAGAACGAGCGCGCCAGTCGGATCGCGTCCTCGAGGCTCACGCTCTCCAGGACGCGGGTGGCCGCCTCGGGATCCTCGCGCACCTCGTTGCGGATGTACTCGACGAGTTGGAGGGCGTCCTCGCCCTCGAGGCCCGCGATGGTCTCGCCGAGCAGGCGGCCGAGTTCGCGAATCTCCGCGCGCAGGTTCGCGTCCGTGTGTTCGAGGGCCTTGCCGATGGCTGACATGCGCCAAGGGTATTCGGGCCGGCTTTTCCGCGCCCCATCGAGGCGCTTCGACGTAGTTCGGCGCCACGCCCCCTGCGCATCCGCGGGCAAGTGCGAGAGACTCGGGCAACCGATGCGGGCGAGGAGTGGCAGTGAAGGAGTTCACCGACTTCCTGGGCTCGCAGCCGCCGTTCGATGCGCTCGACGCGCATGATCTGGCCGCGCTGTGCCGCACCATCGAGGTCGAGTTCTTCGCCGCCGGCACCAACATCATCGCCGCGGACGGGCCGCGTCTCAACCACATGTGGGTGGTGCGTGCCGGTCGCGTGGCGGTCTCCGATCGTGGCGTGCTCGTCGACGAGCTCGACCCCGGTGACTCCTTCGGCCACCGTTCACTGTTCACGGGCTGGCCGCCCACGTTCTCCTGCACCGCCACCGAGGACACGCTCTGCTACCGCATCCCCGATCCGCGCACCGTGGTCGAGCACCCGGAGCGCCTGCAGTTCCGCAGTTACGGCAATGTCCGCGGGCGCAGTCGCATGCTGCAGGGTGCGGGTGTCGTGGAGCGCTCGCACCATCCGGTGTCCAAGTACATGCGGCCCATCATCTGGGCCCAGCCCGACGACCGCATCCGTGAGGTGGCCCAGCGCATCTTCGACGAGCGCATGTCCGCGGCGCTCATCGACTCCCCGGCGGGCCTGGGCATCGTCACGGACGGCGACTTCAGCGCCAAGGTGGCGACGGGGAAGGTGCCGCTGGACGCGCCGGTGAGCGCCATCATGTCCGCGCCCTGCCGCACCGTGTCGCACAACACCACGGTCGGCTCCGCGATCGTCGACATGGTGCAGTCGGGCTTCAGGCACCTCGCGGTCCACGACGACGGCGGGCGTCCCATCGGCGTGATCCGCGTGTTCGACATGGCGAGCGCGGAGGTCCGCGACCCGCTCATCGTGCGGCGCGCCATCGAGGACGCGGAGACCGAGGAGCAGCTCATGGAGGCGGGGCGCATGATCCGTCCCACCGCCGTCGAACTCTTCGACAACGGGGTGGCGGCCGCGCAGATCGGCGTGCTGCTCTCCACCGTCACCGACGTCATGCTGCGGCGCATCATCGAGTTCACCCCGGCACCGGACTGGCTGCCCGAGATCTCCTGGATGGTGCTGGGCTCCACGGCACGGCAGGAGGCGCTGCCCTTCAGCGACGTGGACACCGCCATCGTGCACTCGGACGAGCGCGAGGTGCCGGACGTCGACGACGAGGTGCGCGACTACGCGAAGCGCGTGCTCGACCTCATGGAACGTTGCGGGCTGCCCAAGTGCCCCGACAACGCCAACGCCACCAGTCCGTTGTTCTGCCGCTCCCAGCGCACCTGGATCACGGACACGGCGAATTGGCTGCAGACGCCGTCGCTGCCGAACGCACTGCTGTTCTCGTCGATCGTCGCCGACTCGCGACCCATCACCTCGCTGCCCTTGGGGCGTGCGGTGCTGGAATCCATGTTCACGCGCGCCCGCACCATGCCCTACCTGGCCATGCTGCTCTCGAACGCGCTCGCCCCCAAGCCCCCCACCGGCTTCGTCCGCGGCATCGTCGTCCAGTCTTCGGGTGAGCATCGCGGCCAGATCGACCTCAAGGCCGGCGGGCTGCAACCGATCACGGCCCTGGCACGCTGGCTGGGTGTGGTCATCGGTGACGTGCGCGGGTCCACCACGACTCGCTTGGCCAATGCCGCCGATGACGGCGTCATCACCGTGGACGAGCGCGACTCCATGGTGTCGGCCTTCGAGGGCATCTACGGACTCATCCTCGAGCGCCAGATCACGGCCCTCAAGTCGGGACTGTTCGGGTCGTCCTTCGTGAACCCCGATGAACTCGACACGCTGACCCGCCGTCACCTACGGCAGTCGTTCCGCCTCATCCGCGATGTCCAGGAGCGGATCGAGAGCGACTGGAAGTCGCGGGCCCTCTGATGCCCTTCCGCTCCCGGCCCGCCTTCGTCCACGAGTACGAGCGCGCCGTCGTCGACGAGGGCGCCTGCTGGCGTGACGTCGAGCTGCTCGCCCTCGACTTCGAGGCAACCGGCCTCGACCTCGAGGAGGACGACGTGATCTCCTTCGGCTCGGTGCTCATCCGCAATGGGCGCATGATCGCCGGCGAACAGCGATACGAACTGCTCAAGCCCACCAAGCCCATCCCCGGCCAGTCGTCGGTCGTGCATCGCATCCGCAACCAGGACCTCGAGCGCGCGCAGGACCCGGGGGTGGCCGCGCGCGAACTCATCGGCCTGCTTGCCGGCCGGGTGCTCGTCGCACACGCGGCCTGGGTCGAGGTCGCCTTCCTCAGGCGACTGCTGCGCCTCCATCGCGCGAAACTGCTCGCCCCGGTCATCGACACCGCGGCGCTGTCGCGAGCGCTCGGCCTGGCACCCCGCATCGCGCAGCGCGAGCCCGACCTGGAGGCGCTGGCGGAGCGATTGGGGTTGCCCGTGCACGACCCGCACCACGCCCTGGGTGATGCGATCACCACCGCACAGGTGTTCCTCGTGCTGGCGAATCGACTGGAGCGAGAACAACTCGGCGAGGCCCTGGACATCGCGACGCTTGCAAATCTCACAAGACTCTACCCACTGTTGCATCCCTGATTCGAGTCGATAACGAATCGTTATCTCCGTGCTTCCTGTTGCGAGCATTCGTTGCCAAAGGGGTATTGCCCGGCTCTGGGCATCACTGAAACCGCGGCATAACGTTGATGTTGCGTCCGGTCCACTCACTTGCGGCGTACTTCTCGAAAGGAAACAACATGAAGAAGCGCAGCACGCTCGCCATGATCGCGGCGGCCTCCGTCGCGACCCTTGGCTTCGTGGCAGCTCCCGCGCATGCTGTCGACCAGGTGACCATCTACGGTGGTTTCACGGGTCCGCAGGCGCAGCAATTCCAGCAGGAACTCGATACCTGGGGTGCCAAGAACAACATCAAGGCCACCTTCACCACCTTGGCTTCGTTCGACACCGACATCCGCGTGAAGGTCAAGGCCGGTCAGTCACCCGACATCGCCATCTGGCCGCAGCCCGGTGGTCTGCTCGACTACACCTCGGTGCTCGAGCCCCTCAACAAGGTCCTCGGCGCAGCCGGCCTCAAGGCCGTCACCAGCACCCTGGTCCCCGGTTGGGCGAACCTCGCGACCAAGGGCGGCATGACCTACGGTCTGCCGGTCTCGGCCAACGTGAAGTCGCTCGTCTGGTACAACCCCGCAGCGTTCAAGGCCGCCCACCTCACCGTGCCGAAGACCGACGCGCAGCTGACCGCGCTGTCCAAGAAGATCCTGGCCAAGAAGCTCGGCTACCCCTGGTGCGTCGGCATCGAGTCCGGTGGCGCGACCGGTTGGGCCGCCACTGACTGGCTCGAGGAGTACGTGCTCCGCTACGGCGGCGCCGCCCAGTACCAGGCCTGGTACAAGGGCAAGCTCAAGTTCAACTCGCCGCTCGTCATCAAGGCCGGCAACAAGGTCACGCAGATGATCCTGTCCAAGGGCGCCGTCAACGGTGGTGGCAAGGCCATCGCCGCGACCAACTTCGGCAACACCGCCTCGCTGTTCGCGAACGACAAGTCGAAGTGCTTCATGATGCGTCAGGGCTCGTTCATCACGGCCTTCTTCCCGGATGCCATCCAGAAGGAGTTCAACGCGGGCAACTTCACCCACGTCGGCGTCTTCAAGCTTCCGGCCCCGGCTGGCGCGCATGACGCAGTGCTCGGTGGTGGCGACATCGCCGCAGCGTTCAACACGAACGCCGCGACGGCCAAGGTCATGAGCTTCATCCTCTCCGACAAGCTGGGCCAGATGGGCAACATCGCCACCTACCCGTCCTACCTGTCGGCACACCGGACCTTCCCGTCCTCGCTCTACACCAGCCCCATCCTGAAGACGATCGCGACCACGCTCGCCACGGCGAAGCTCTTCGGCTTCGACGGTTCCGACCAGGAGCCGGCTGTGGTGAACGCGACCGAGTGGAAGGAACTGAC
>DAHWFQ010000178.1:0-2994 GCA_027324895.1 Actinomycetota bacterium
TGAACGTGCTGCTGGCCGAGGCCAAGGTGCCCTACGACATCGTGCTCGAGATGGACGAGATCAACGAGGACTTCCCGGAGACTGACGTCGTGCTCGTCATCGGCGCCAACGACACCGTGAACCCGGCCGCCTATGACGACCCGTCATCGCCCATCGCGGGCATGCCGGTGCTCGAAGTGTGGAAGGCGCACGAGGTCATCGTCTTCAAGCGCTCAATGGCCACGGGCTACGCCGGCGTGCAGAACCCGTTGTTCTTCAAGGAGAACTCCATGATGCTGTTCGGCGATGCCAAGGAGCGCGTCGACGACATCGTGCGCGCACTTGGCTGACCCGGATCCGATCGCATCGGCCCCCTCGCCCCTCCACGGTGGCGCAAGGGGGCCGACTTGCATCCGGGCGTTGATGCGGTGATGCGCCCGGCGCGCACGTTCCCTGCGTTGCTGCCGGCTCCTGCGCGAGCGTCTAGCGTTCCGACAGGTGGAAGGAGCGCGACGTGGCGTACGACGAGAAGCTGGCGGAGCGAGTGCGGAAGCTCGTGGAGGGCCTCGACGCGGAGACGCGCGAGCAGAAGATGTTCGGCGGCATCGCGTGGATGTTGCGGGGGAATCTGCTCGTCGGGGTCGTCGGTGATGCGTTGATGCTTCGCGTCGACCCCGAGGTCGGGAAGCAGGCGCTCGGTACACCACATGTGCGCCCCTTCGACTTGAGCGGACGTCCCATGAACGGCTTCCTGCTGGTTGCCCCAGAAGGCTGCCGAGGCCCCGCCCTGAAGCGAAGGTTCGCCACTGCGTTCGAGTTCGTGGGCATGCTCCCGCCCAAGCGAGCGTAGGCGGCGGGAATCGTCGGCCCTGGCCCCGGCGTTCCAGCAGCGGCAAGTGCAACCCGGCCCTGCCAGCCCCGAATCGTAGGTGGAGCGTCCATGATGGAGTTGGCCATCCAGAGCATCCTCGTCCGACGAGATATGGCGGCCCCGCCCAGTGCGGTGTGGCATGCCTTCACGTCCGCCGACGCGCTCGCCGCCTGGTACCACCCGGTCGGCTTCTCGACGCCGCGCGAAAGCGTGACCTCGGATGCACGTGTCGGAGGCCGCTGGTCGGCCAGCGTGGTCGTGCCCATGGACGGGAGCGCCCACCACTTCTTCGGGCGCTACCGCGTGGTCGAGCAACCGAGCGTGCTCGAGTACTCGATGTACTACGCGGCGGGGGATGACCTGGCCTCAGCCACGGAGAGCGGGCCCAGCCACACCGTGATCGTCGTCATCGAGGCGCTGGGTGCGGGCTCCCGCGTCACCCTGCTGGAGTACGGGTTGCTTCCCGCGGGCGAAGCCGTGAATGCCCAGGCCGGCATGGAGAGCTACTTCGACAGCCTCGCCGATTTCCTGTCCTGCTCCGACGACTGACCACTCCCCGAAGCCACCGTTTCACCTCCTGCACCCCCGAACAGACGGCGTATCTCCGCGCTGACGCCGGTTGGCGGCGTTCGGCGAGGGGAGTCAGCGGCCGGGAGTGCCCATGGACTTCTTGAGCTGATCGCTGAGGCGCTGGGCTGCGGCGACGACTGCAGCGGCATGCAGGCGACCGGGCTGCCGGGTGAGCCGCTCGATCGGTCCTGAGATGGACACAGCGGCCACCACTCGGCCCGAGGGTGTGCGCACCGGGGCCGAGACAGAGGCGACACCCGCCTCCCGCTCGCCGACGCTCTGCGCCCAGCCGCGACGACGCACCTGTGACAACCCGGTGGCAGTGAAGGCTGCGCGCTGCAAGCCGCGGTGCATGCGATCGGGTTCCTCCCAGGCCAGCAGCACCTGCGCCGCCGATCCGGCGGCCATGGTGAGCACGCTGCCCACCGGTACCGAATCGCGCAGGCCGGTCATGCGTTCTGCCGCCGCGACGCACATGCGCTGGTCACCCTGACGCCGGTAGAGCTGCGCGCTCTCGCCGGTGGCGTCGCGCAAGGCGAACAGGATGGGAGTGGCGGACACGAGCAGCCGGTCCTCGCCGGCGGCGGCGGCCAACTCGGGGATGCGTCCACCGAGCACGAAGCGCCCGTTGAGGTCCCGCGCCACCAGGCGGTGGTGCTCCAACGCGCAGGCCAGGCGGTGCGCCGTCGGCCGGGTCAGCCCGGTCGCCTGCACCAGCCCCGCAAGCGTCTGCGGGCCGGCCTCCAGGGCGTTGAGCACCATGGCTGCCTTGTCGAGAACCCCTACACCGCTGTTGTCCATATGCTGATATTGCCATCTCAACATGCGAAACGGCAAACTTGGAGGGCCAAGTTAGGCGCACATTATGTGTGCTGTCGCAGCGCACCGCCCTCCAAGCGGCGGCTGCAGGGCCGGGATGCCGATCCAAGTCTGGCCATCCCGTGGCGTCGAAGGGAAGGTCCGCATGGGACGAACACTTGCCGAGAAGGTGTGGAGCGACCACGTCGTGGCCCGCGCCGAAGGCGAACCCGATCTGCTGTTCATCGACCTGCACCTCGTGCACGAGGTGACGAGTCCGCAGGCCTTCGACGGCCTGCGCACCGCCGGTCGCAAGGTCCGTCGCCCGGATCTCACCCTCATCACCGAGGACCACAACATCCCGACGACGGACATCGACAAGCCGATCGCCGATCCGATCTCGGCCGAGCAGGTCCGCGTGGTGCGCAGGAATGCGGAGGAGTTCGGCATCCGCATCTTCTCGATGGGGGATCACGAGAACGGCATCGTCCACGTCGTGGGCCCGCAGCTGGGTCTCACCCAGCCAGGGATGACGGTCGTCTGTGGCGACTCGCACACGTCGACACACGGTGCCTTCGGAGCCCTCGCATTCGGCATCGGCACCTCCGAGGTGGAGCACGTGCTCGCCACCCAGACCCTGCCCCTCAAGCCCTTCAAGACCATGGCCATCAACGTCGAGGGCAAGCCCAATCCGGATGTCACGGCCAAGGACATCGTGCTCGCGATCATCGCGAAGATCGGCACCGGCGGTGGCCAGGGGTACGTGCTCGAGTTCC
>DAHWFQ010000180.1:0-25391 GCA_027324895.1 Actinomycetota bacterium
CACCTTCATGAAGACGCCTGAGTATCAGGTGCAGATCGGTTCCAACTACATCCAGTACCGGTACGGCAGCCCCTGCAAGGCGCTGGCGCACTCGAGCCGGTACGGCTGGTACTAGGTGGGGAAGCGCACCCGGGCGATCGCACTACTGATCGCCGCGATGACGGCCGTGCCGATGCACCCCGTCGCCGCCCTCGAGATCCCCAAGTCCGTCTCTGACGCGGCCGTCGCCCTACCCGCCACTGCGGCCCTGCCGTCCTTGGGCGAACGTCTGCAGGCGCTACTGCCCGGGGCCTCCGAGCGCGCAGCGCAGGCGGCCACCGCCCTGACGCTCACAGCGACCACGAGCGAGCTCATGAAGCAGCGCGCCGCGGCAGCCAGTCGGGCCTCGCGGGCCCGCGCCCTGGTTGCCCTCCGCCATCTCGCCACGCCTGCCTACGGTCGCATCGCGGTCGGGTTCGGCGCGCGCGGACTCTGGTCGAACCGCCACACGGGGATCGACATCGACGCGCCCTTCGGCTCGGCGGTGCACTCGGTGGTCGCCGGCACGGTCGTCGCGTCCACCTACGACGGGGCCTACGGGAACCTCATCGTGGTGCGGGGCCACGGCGTCGACATCTGGTACGCGCACCTCTCGAAGCGTCTCGTCCAGGTGGGTGCCGAGGTGAAGTTCGACCAGGTGCTCGGCAACGTAGGCTGCACCGGGCATTGCACGGGTCCGCACCTGCACCTCGAAGTGCGCAAGGACGGCTTCCCGACCGACCCCACGACCTTCCTCTGGGGGCCGCACCGCGGCCTCGCCGGACCTTCGCCAGCCTGGGCGCATTCGCGCATCGAGACGCTGTCCCAAGTCTGATCCCGACAAACGGCTGACGGCTCCTATCTTCACGAAAATGCCTGCGCATTCCGTGAAGACAGGAGCCGTCAGCGGCTTCTCAGATGTGGTGTACGCCGCCTACGGCGCCCTTCACGGCAGCCGCGACGCGCTTGCCGATCTCCGGGTGGAACACGCTGGGCACGATGTACACCGCGCTCAACTCGCTGTCGCTCACGCAGCCGGCGATCGCGTCGGCGGCGGCCAGCAGCGCGTCGTCGGTGATCTTGTGTGCGTGCGCGTCGAGCAGTCCACGGAAGATGCCCGGGAAGGCCAGCACGTTGTTGATCTGGTTGGGGAAGTCACTGCGACCGGTGGCGACGACCTTCGCGTGCTTGGCGGCCTCGATGGGGTCGACCTCCGGGTCGGGGTTCGCCAGCGCGAAGACGATGGCCGTGCTGCTCATCTTGGCGATGTCGGCACCCGTCAGCAGGTTGGGGGCGCTCAGCCCGACGAACATGTCGGCACCGACAATGCCCTCCTTGAGTGAGCCGGTGAGGCCGCGCGGATTCGTCCACTCGGTGAGCTCCCGCTTGAAGGGATCGAGGTCGGTGCGGCCCTTGTGGATCGCACCCTTGCTGTCGAACAGCGTGATGTCCCTGACGCCGCTGAGGTGCAACAGATTGGCGACGGCCTGACCGGCCGCACCAGCGCCCACCATCACGACCTTGAGGTCTGCGATCGGTTGGCCGGTGATGCGCAATGCGTTCTTGAGCGCGGCCACCACCACGATGGCAGTGCCGTGCTGGTCATCGTGGAAGACCGGGATGTCGAGGAGTTCGCGCAGCCGGGCCTCCACCTCGAAGCAGCGCGGGGCGGCGATGTCCTCCAGGTTGATGCCGCCGAAGCCGGGGGCGATGAGCTGCACGGTGCGCACGATCTCGTCGACGTCCTTGGTGTCGAGGCAGATGGGCCAGGCATCGACGTCCGCGAACTTCTTGAACAGTGCTGCCTTGCCCTCCATCACCGGCATGGCGGCCATGGGGCCGATGTCGCCCAACCCGAGCACGGCGGTGCCGTCGGTGACGACGGCCACCGTGTTGCGCTTGATGGTGAGATTGCGCACGGTGTCGGGGTTGTTGTGGATCGCCATGCACACCCGTGCCACGCCCGGTGTGTAGGCGCGCGCGAGATCGTCGCGGTTCCGCAGCGGCACCTTGACCTGGACCTCGAGCTTGCCACCGATGTGCGTGAGGAAGGTGCGATCGCTCACCTTGTCCACCTCGCAGCCATCGAGCGCGTCCAGAGCGGCGCGGACGATGTTCACGTGCTCGGCATCGCGCGCGTCGCAACTGATGTCGAGGGTGACACGACCGGGGGTGGGATCCACCATGTCCAGGGCGGTCACGACGGCACCTGCCTGGGCGATGGCCGCCACCACCGCGCCGCTGGCGTGGACTGACGGGGAGACGTGGGCGCGGATGATGATGGAGTAGCCGGGGCTCGTATTTGCCATGGGAACGACGGTACTTGCACACCGGGGGGGGTATGGCCGAGTTCGCCCCTCGCGTCGGTCAACGGGGGTGACATCGGCCACTTCCGGGCCCGTTGCCCCGGTCGAACCGAACGTTCACCGCCCGCTGACGGGGTGGCCGTGGGACCGGCATGGCCTCGCGGTTAGGGTTGCCCCGACGAGTTGGAGACCAATGGATCTGTACGAGTACCAGGCGCGCGAACTCTTCGACGCGCACGGCGTTCCCGTCATCGCCGCCTTCACGGCGGACACCCCGGAGGAGGCCTTCGCGGCTGCCGCGAAGATCGGCGGCATGTCCGTCGTCAAGGCCCAGGTGAAGACGGGTGGACGCGGCAAGGCCGGAGGCGTCAAGTTGGCCCAGGACGCGGAAGATGCCCGCGAGAAGGCCACCGCCATCCTCGGCATGGACATCAAGGGCCACACCGTGCACCGCGTGCTCATCACCGGCGCAGTTGACATCGGCTCCGAGTACTACGTGTCCTTCCTGCTCGATCGCGCCAATCGCGCCTACCTCGCCATGGCGAGCGTCGAGGGCGGCATGGACATCGAGGAGGTGGCGCGAACCAAGCCCGAGGCCTTGGCGCGCGTCCGCGTCGACGCGCTCGTCGGCTGCGACGCGGCCAAGGCGGCCGAGATCGTGGACGCCGCGCGCTTCCCGGTCGGGATCCGCAGCCAGGTCATCGAGGTGCTGCAGAGCCTGTGGAAGGTGCTCATCGAGGAGGACGCGACCCTCGTCGAGGTGAACCCACTGGTGCAGACGAAGGATGGGCGCCTGCTCGCCATCGACGGCAAGGTGACGCTCGACGACAACGCCGCGTTCCGTCACCCCTCGCACGAGGCCTTCATCGATGTGGCCGCGACCGATCCCATCGAGCTGCGGGCCAAGGAACTCGATCTCAACTACGTGAAGCTCGAGGGACAGGTGGGGATCATCGGCAACGGCGCCGGCCTCGTCATGTCGACCCTCGACGTCGTCGCCTACGCGGGTGAGGAGTTCGGCGGCGTGAAGCCCGCGAACTTCCTGGACATCGGCGGTGGCGCAAGCGCGCAGGTCATGGCCAACGGCCTCGACATCGTGCTCAATGATCCTGACGTGAAGGCGGTGTTCGTCAACGTCTTCGGCGGCATCACGGCGTGCGATGCGGTGGCGAACGGCATCATCCAGGCCATTGCACTGCTTGAGTCGCGGGGCGAGAAGGTGACGAAGCCGCTGGTCTGCCGCATCGACGGCAACAATGCGGTCGAGGGTCGCAGGATCCTCGATGAATCAGGGCTCTCCATCGTGGAACGTGTGGAGACCATGGACCAAGCCGCGCGCCGCGTGGCCCAACTGGCGGCGGGTGCCTGACATGACGATCTTCCTTGATGCCAACAGCAAGATCCTCGTGCAGGGCATGACGGGCTCCGAGGGCTCCAAGCACACGCGACGCATGGTGGCAGGTGGCTCGAACATCGTGGCCGGTGTGACGCCGGGCAAGGGCGGCCAGGAACTCGACGGCATTCCGGTGTTCAACAGCTGCGAGGAAGCGGTGGCCGCAACCGGCGCCAACGTGTCCGTCGTGTTCGTGCCCCCGAAGTTCGCCAAGGCGGCCGTCGTCCAGGCCATCGACGCCGAGATCCCGCTGATCGTCGTCATCACCGAGGGCATCCCGGTGGCCGACACCGCGAGCTTCTTCCAGTACTGCCAGGACAAGGGCACGAGCCGCATCATCGGCCCCAACTGCCCCGGCATCATCAGCCCCGAGGTGTCGAATGCCGGTATCACGCCTTCGGACATCACGAAGAAGGGCCGCATCGGCCTGGTGTCGAAGTCGGGCACGCTGACCTACCAGATGATGTACGAGTTGCGTGACCTCGGCTTCACGACCTGCGTCGGCATCGGCGGCGACCCCATCGTCGGGACCACGCACATCGACTGCATCGCCGCCTTCGAGGCCGACCCCGACACCGCGGCCATCGTCATGATCGGTGAGATCGGTGGCGATGCCGAGGAACGGGCTGCTGCGTACATCAAGGAGCACGTGACGAAGCCCGTCGTCGGCTATGTCGCGGGCTTTACCGCGCCCGAGGGCAAGACCATGGGCCATGCGGGCGCCATCGTCTCCGGCTCCGCCGGCACTGCCGAGGCCAAGAAGGTGGCACTGGAGGCGGCGGGTGTGAGGGTCGGCAAGACACCATCCGAGACCGCCCGAATCATGCGCGAGATCGTGAGCGCGCTCTAGCGAATCCTGACGAGGGTGCCGGCGACGATCCGTTGTCGGCACCCTCGTGGTGTCCTCGCCTCGCGCGAATGCGCTTGCCTGCATTGACCTTTCGCACGGTGTGTTCGTGTGCCGATCGCAAGCTGCGAATGGGAGCATTGGACCATGGCCCTGCGCGAATCGGACGCTGCGCGAGCGCGCGACAACGTGGTGCCGTTGCCACACAAGCGCCCCGGCGTGCGGGAGCGCCTGCTCGGTGAAGTCGCCCGCGTGCCGGAGCCGGGTGCCACCATCTGGCCGGGTCCGGTTGCGGGGCTGGTTGCCGGCGTGTGGGCAGCGGCCATGTCGCTGCTCATCGTGGGGGGTGTGGTGCTCGGCACCTGGGTGTTCGCGCCGTTGGGTTCGGGCCGGTTCGGCGATGTCATGCGGGCGTCCGCCGCGAGCTGGCTGCTTGCCAACGGCGGCAGCCTCCGCTGGCAGGGCGCGACGCTCTCGCTGCCACCGTTGCTCGGCACCGTGGTGATCGTGCTGTTCCAGCGGCGGGCCGGTCGTTGGCTGGTGTCCGCGGTGGCGGGGGAGCGTATCTCCCACCTGCTGCAACCGCTCGGATTCGCCGTCGCTGCCGCTATCTCAGCCCAGATGCTCGTCATCGCCGCTGTCTCGGACGGTGCCAGCCAGGCCCTCACGCACAATCTGCTCGGTGCGGCGCTGGTGGCGCTGGTCGGCTTCGGCTGGGGCGTGGACAGGGAACTGGCCCTGCCGCGGCCCCCGCATGTGGTCATGATCGGTCGGGCCCTGCGCTCGTTCATCGCCATCGTCGGAGCCGGCTCGCTGCTCGTGCTGCTTGTTCTGGGAGTGGCGCACCACTCCGCATTCGGTGATGTGCTCTCGGCTGTATCCGCCGACAGCACATCCAGCCTGCAGGTGCTGGGCCTGTGCCTGGTGTTCGTCCCCACGGCGCTGCTGTGGGTTGCCGCCACCCTCGTCGGCAGTGGCTTCGCGGTGGGTGCGGGAACGCATGTCTCACTCTCCGCGGTGAGCATGGGGGCCCTGCCTCCCGTGCCGCTCCTGGCGCTCATACCGGCCCACCTGCCGAGGTCGGCTGCTGCGCTCTCTGCAGTGGCGTTCCTCGCGGCTGCCACGGCGGTCTGGCAGATGCGGGGCGATCGCTCGCTCGTCCACCGAGGGCTCGTCGTCGTGGGCGGCGCACTGGCGGGCGCACTGCTCGGACTGGCCGGGGCCGGCGGCTTCGGCCCGGGACGCCTCGCCCAACTGGGCACGGTGTGGTGGCAGACCGGCGTGGCATGCGGTGGCTGGCTGCTCGGCGCGTTCGCGCTGGAGGCGTGTGTGCACCTCATCCGCGAGCACCGGGCAAGCGCCCCGGCCGATGGGGAAGTGGCCGCAAACTAGACTTCGCGCATGTCCCTGCGCGTCGTGGTCCTGGCCTCCGGGACCGGCTCGCTGTTACACGCCCTGCTCGAAGCGCGTGGCGCCGACTACGAGATCGTCGCACTCGTCACCGACAATCCGCGCGCCGGGGCCATCGAGATCGCCGATAGGTCCGGCGTGGACGTGCGGGTCGTCGAGCCCGGCAACTTCGCGGACCGCGAGGAGTGGGACATCGCACTCGCTGCATCGATCGCGGAGTTCAAGCCCCAGCTCGTCGTCTCCGCCGACTTCATGCGCATCCTCGGCGGGAACACGCTCGCGGAGTTCCCCGATCGAATCATCAACACCCATCCGGCGCTGCTTCCCAGTTTCCCGGGGGCACATGCCGTGCGTGACGCACTCGCGGCGGCTGCCCCGGAGACCGGGAGCACTGTCCACCTCATCGATGCCGGAGTCGACACCGGGCCCCTGATCGCGCAGGAGACAGTGGCGATCCTCCCAGCTGACGATGAGGCGGCCCTGCACGAACGCATCAAGGTGGTGGAGCGCCGACTGCTGGTCGACGTCGTCCGTCGCATCGCACGGCACGGCCTCTCCGTGCATGACCGGAAGGTGACCTTGCCATGACCGACAAGCGGGAGATCAAGCGCGCGCTCGTCTCCGTGTGGGACAAGACGGGACTCGACGCCATCGCACGGGACCTGCACGCGCACGGTGTCGAGATCGTGTCGACGGGCTCCACCGCCGCCACCATCGCTGCGCTGGGGATCCCGGTGACGCAGGTGGCCGAGGTCACCGGCTTCCCGGAGGCCCTTGACGGCCGCGTGAAGACGCTGAACCCGCGCATCCACGCCGGGCTGCTCGCGGACCTGCGCCTCGAATCGCATCGCAGGCAACTCGCCGACTTCGGCATCGCGCCCTTCGAGCTGCTTGTCGTGAACATGTACCCCTTCGTGGACACCGTCGCCTCGGGCGCGTCGGAGGACGACTGCATCGAGAAGATCGACATCGGCGGTCCGGCGATGGTCCGTGCCGCATCCAAGAACCATGCCAACGTCGCGGTGCTCACGTCGGCCGATCAGTACCCACTGCTGCAAGCGGCACTCGCGGAGGGCGGATTCACCCTCGAGCAGCGCAAGCGCCTCGCCGCGGAGGCCTTCATCCACACCGCCACCTACGACGTGGCCGTCGGCTCGTGGATGGGCACCGTGGTCACCAATACCGATGACGGCTCCGGCCTCCCCGCATGGATGGGTGCCACCTGGGACCGCCGCATGGTGCTGCGCTACGGCGAGAACCCGCACCAGCGGGCGGCCGTCTATACGAACGGGTATGGCGGCAGTGGCATTGCCGGTGCGGAGCAGTTGCACGGCAAGGAGATGTCGTACAACAACTACGTCGACGCCGATGCAGCGCGTCGCGCCGCCTACGACTTCGATGAGCCGGCCGTTGCGATCATCAAGCACGCCAACCCCTGCGGCATCGCAGTGGGCTCCGACATCGCGGAGGCGCATCGCAAGGCGCACGCCACGGACCCGGTGTCCGCGTTCGGTGGTGTCATCGCGACCAATCGCGAGGTGACCGAAACGATGGCACTGCAGGTGGCCGATATCTTCACCGAGGTCGTGGTGGCGCCGTCGTTCGAGCCGGCAGCCGTGGAGATCCTCTCGCGCAAGCCCAGCATCCGCCTGCTCGTCGCGCCGGCACTTGCGCGCCACGAGACCATCGACATGCGCTCCATCGACGGTGGCGTGCTGTTGCAGAGCACGGACAAGTTCCAGTCCGAGGGCGACGACGTCGCGAGTTGGACGCTCGTGGCCGGAGCGGCTGCGGACGCGGCGACCATGGACGAGCTGGCCTTCGCCTGGCGCGCCGTGCGCTGCGTGAAGAGCAACGCCATCCTCCTCGCACGCGACGCAGCAGCCGTGGGCATCGGCATGGGCCAGGTGAACCGGGTCGACTCCGCGCGCCTTGCCGTCTCGCGTGCAGGAAGCGAGCGGGCGATGGGCTCGGTTGCCGCATCGGATGCATTCTTCCCCTTCGCCGACGGGCTGCAGGTGCTCATCGACGCGGGCGTGCGCGCGGTGGTCGAGCCCGGTGGCTCGGTGCGCGACGAGGAGGTCATCGAGGCCGCGAGGGCCGCGGGGGTCACCTTGTACTTCACGGGGACGCGTCATTTCTTCCACTGAACAGCGCGACCCGGCGACCACGCCCCGCCCGACCCACCATGTCTCCTTCGGCACCATCGCCATCGGCGCCTTCGCAGGTGTGCTCATGGCGTTGCAGTCGCGGGCGAACGGCGAGCTCGCACATGTACTGGGTGACAGCAAGGAAGCCAGCCTCATCTCCTTCGGAAGCGGCTTCATCCTGCTCATGGTCATGGCCGCCTTCTCACCGCGCCTGCGAGACGGACTGCGGAGGATCCGCGGTGCGGTGACGGCGCGCAGGCTGCCTCGGTGGCAGACCCTGGCCGGCCTCAGTGGCGCCGTCTACGTGCTGGTCCAGGCGTACACGGTGCCGTTGATGGGCGTCGCGATCTTCTCAGTCGCGACGATCGCCGGTCAGTCGACCTCATCGATCATCGTCGATCGCATGGGGCTGCGCAGCGGGGTCAGGCATCACATCACGGGCCGACGGGTCATGACGGCCGTCGTGACGGTGCTGGCGGTCGCGGTGTCGGTCGCCGACCGCATCGATGGCGCCGCGGGTTGGCTGGCGCTCGTGGCCTTCGCCTCCGGCCTGCTGGTTTCCGTGCAACGTGTCCTCAACGCCCACATCACCGATTACTCCGAGCACAGCTACGCGACCACCTGGCTCAACTTCGCGACGGGAGCGGCGATGCTCGTCGGAGTGAACCTCCTGCAGCAGCAGCCCTTGGGTTCGTTGCCGACCGGTGCGTCGGCATGGTGGATGTACTCCGGCGGTGTCCTCGGCGTCGTGTTCATCGCGCTGTCCTCGGTCGCGGTGCAGCGCCTGGGAGTGCTCATGTTCACGGTGCTCAGCGTCGGTGGCCAACTCGTGGGGGCGCTCGTCATCGACGTGCTCTACCCGACGCCTGGTGTGCACCTCGGCGTCAACATGTTCATGGGCATCGCGCTCAGCCTGATCGGTGTGATCATCGGCGTCCGCCCGCGCCGCCCGGCGTCCGCCTGATCCAAGTCCACCATGTGGAATAGCTGTCCCATATGTGCGTAGCTGGCGACCTGGTTGGCGCCGTACGGCGTAGGAGCTCCGACGTTCATCGGGGACGGGACGTTCGTCGCAGAACCCCATGCGGGGGGTGGCTGTAGCGTCGGCACCCGAATCAAGGAGTGTGCATGACGGCGATCATTCTCGATGGCAAGGCCACCGCAGCCGCGATCAAGGCAGAACTCGCGGAACGCGTGCAGGTCCTCAAGGCCAATGGCATCCATGCCGGGCTCGGCACGGTGCTCGTCGGCGATGACCCGGGCTCGCACTCGTATGTCGCGGGCAAGCACCGGGACTGCGCCGAGGTCGGCATCGAGTCGGTCCGCGTCGACCTGCCCGCCACAGCCACGCAGGCCGAGGTCATGCGTGCGCTCGATGAACTCAATGCGAACGACAGCTGCACCGGCTACATCGTGCAGTTGCCGCTGCCCAAGGGCCTCGATTCCGACGCCGCCCTCGAGGCCATCGACCCGGACAAGGACGCCGACGGACTGCACCCGGTGAACCTGGGCCGTCTCGTGCTCGGCATCCCCGCCCCGCTTCCCTGCACCCCGGCCGGCATCGTCGAACTGCTCCGGCGCTACCAGGTGCCGATCAAGGGCGCTGAGGTCGTCGTCGTCGGCCGTGGCGTCACCGTGGGCCGGCCCCTGGGACTCCTGCTCACGCGCAAGTCGGAGAACGCGACCGTCACGCTGTGCCACACGGGCACGCGCGACCTGGCCTTCCACACCAAGCGGGCCGACATCGTCGTCATGGCTGCTGGCGTGCCGCACATGCTCACGCCGGACATGGTGCGCCCGGGTGCCGCCATCCTCGACGTCGGCATCACGCGCACAGATGCCGGGCTCCTCGGCGACGTGCACCCCGATGTCCGTGAGACCGCGGGCTGGCTCGCGCCGATGCCGGGAGGCACCGGGCCGATGACGCGTGCCATGCTCGTGGCGAACGTGGTGCAGGCCGCCGAGCGCAAGCTCAAGGGCTAGTACCGCCAACGCTGAAGGGCTCCCTCGACCTCTCTGGTGCAGGTCGACCGAGCCCTTCAGTGTGTTCGGGTGCCGTCAGCCGTTGCGCTGCTCGCGGCGCATGCGCAAGCCCTCGACGATGATCGGGATGAAGCTCACGATCACGATCAGGATGAGTGATGCCTGCAGGTTGTTGCGGATGAAGTCGACATTGCCCAGCCAGTAGCCGAGCAGGCCGTTGCCGACGACCCAGATGATGCCGCCGATGGCCGTGAACTTGAAGAATCGGCCCCTGTCCATGCGCCCCACGCCCGCGAGCGCCGTGATCACCGTGCGCACGATGGGCACGAAGCGGGCGAAGATGATGGCTCGGTTGCCATAGCGCTCGAAGAACACCGACGTGCGATCCACGTACTGCGGCTTGAAGAATCGGGCATCGGTCTTGAAGATCCGGGGCCCCATGGAGGCCCCCAGCCAGTAGCCGGTCATGTTGCCTGCGATCGCCGCGATGGCGACCAAGGTCAGGGAGATGCCGATGGGCTGCGAGATGACACCGGTCGCCGTGAGCATGCCGAGGGCGAAGATCAGTGAGTCGCCGGGGAGCACGAAGCCCAGGAGGATGCCGCACTCCGCGAAGATGACGGCCACGACGCCGTAGAGCGCGTAGTCGCCGAACAACTTGATCAGTCCGTCACCGGAGAGCCATGTGGGAAGCAGGGCAAGCACGCTCAGCATGGCGGGAGCCTATCCGGCTCGTGTTCGGGGGGCGTTCGGACGAGGGGCGGTTCTGACACAATGCCGAGATGAACGAGTACCGCACCATGTTCCGGAACCCCAGGTTCCGGACCCTCTGGTTCGCGCGGCTCATCTCAAACCTGGGCAACGGCATGTCGCCCACGGCACTCTCCTTCGGCATCCTGGCCCTGCATGGTGCGACGGCCCGCGACCGCGGCCTGGTGCTCACGGCGCAGGCCGTTCCCCTGGTGCTGCTGCTGCCGCTGGGCGGCGTCATCGCCGACCGGCTGCCGCGCGCCGTCGTGATCTCGACGACCGACATGATCCTCGGGGGCTTCGTCGTCACCAGTGGGACGCTCTTCCTCACCGGCCACGCCACCGTGACGAACATCGCCGCCATCAACGCGGTGTCGGGCGTCCTGCACGCGCTCTGGTGGCCGGCCTTCCCGGGGCTGGTGCCGGCGGTGCTCGGAGACCGCGAACTGCAGCGGGGCAACGCCCTCATCGCCATCGCATCCAACGCCGGGCTCATCAGCGGCGCGGGCGTGGCGGGTGCACTCATCGCCCTGTTCGGCCCCGGAATCGCCATCGTCATCGACGGCGTCACCTTCCTGGTCGCCGGCTGGCTGGTGTTCACCTTCCGTGATGTCGCCAGGGCTCAACCCTCGGGTCGGTCGATGGTGTACGACCTGAACCACGGCTGGCAGACCTTCATCTCCTTCCGCTGGCTGTGGGTGGTGGTCGCCGTCTTCGGGTTCATCATCGGCTGCATCCGGGCCGCCTTCGATGTCGGCGGTCCCGTGCTCATGAAGCTGCGCTTCGATGGGCCCACGAGCTGGGCCCTCATCCAGACCGCGCAGGCGGTCGGCTTCCTGGCTGGCGCCATGCTCGCCGCCCGCATCCGGCCGGCCCGGCCGCTCGTGTACTGCCTGCTGGTGTCCGCGGTGATCCCCGCTTACATGGTCGCCATGTCCGTGCCGCTGCCGGTCCCAGTGCTCGCCGGTTTCGCCTTCGGGCTCGGCGTCTGCTTCGAGCAGTGGGGCGTCATGTGGGGTACGGCGATGCAGACGCACATCCCGCGGGAGGCGCTTTCGAGGGCTTCGGCGTTCGACGCCATGGGCTCGCTGCTGTTCGCTCCCGTGGGCCTGGCGGTGGCCGGCCCCATCATCGCCGCCTTCGGGCTGCATGCGCTGTTCGTCGGTGCGGCCGGGGTCACGATCGCGCTGCTGCTCCTGCCGCTGCTCGAGCCCGAGGTGCGCAACCTGCGTTGGAAGGACCCGGAGCCGGAGCCTGCCTGACGCAGCGCTCAGTCCTTGCGGATCGCCTGCAGGCCGGCGAGGAGGAACTGCATGACGGCGGCCCGCGCCAACTCGGCGTCGACGCCGTCTGCGAGCAGCGCCTCGTACTCGGAGATGCTCGCCGCCGCCGCCGTCACCGCGATCCGCACGAAGGGGTCGCTGGGCTTGCGGCCCAGTTCCTTGGCCAGTGCCTTGGAGCCGATCGTCAGAGCCTTCTCCATCTCCACCGAGTGCAGGCCCTGCAGACCGGGGTTCACCGCGAACATGCGCACGCGACGTGCTCGCAGGCCCGGATCCGCTGCCTCGTCCTCGAGCCGCAACCACTGCTCGAAGGTCGACGCGAGCGGCTCATCGCGCTTGCGTGCCCTCAGCAGGGTGACGATGCGTGATGCGCTCTCATTGGCACCGTGCATCACGATGTCGATCTTGCTCGCAAAGTACGTGAGCACCGTGCGCGGTGAGACATCGGCTGCCTCCGCGATCTCGTCGATGGTGGTGTGCTCGAAACCGCGTTCCGTGAACAGTTGCAGCGCGGCCTCCTCGATGGCCGCACGACGACGTGCCTTCGAGCGCTCGCGCAGGGAATCCTCGGACATGACCCAAACATACAGGGTGCTGCATATTTGCAGTCCACTGCAAATATCTGGGTATGCTGGGCCGTCTACGAAAGGCAGATCCATGGCCCGCCTCCTGTACCGCCTCGGCGCCACCGCGTTCCGGCAACGCATCGCATTCGCCCTCATCTGGCTGCTGCTCCTTGTCGGCGCCGGCATCGGAGCGAAGACGCTGGGCGGCACGCTGTCCACGAGCATGAGCATCCCCGGGCAGGAATCGACGGTCGCACTCGACCTCATGGGGCAGCGCTTCGGTGCAGCCAGCAAGGGTGCGACGGCACAGGTCACCTTCGAGGCGACCGGTTCCGTCACCGATCCGATGAATGCTGCCGCCATCATGAAGGACGTCGCCACGCTCGCGAAGCTGCCGGGCGTCGTGGCCGCGAGCAACCCGCTCGACCCGGCGGCACCGAGCGTCTCGCGCGACCGCCGTGCTGCCATCAGCACCGTGCACTACGCGGTCGTGGGGGACAGCATGCCCAAGGCGCAGAAGACCGCGCTGGTGAACGCCGTGGCCGCCTTCGGCACGCCGAACCTGCGGGTCGCCGTCACCGGCCAGGCCTCCGAGAACCGGGTGCCGAGCGTGGCTGGCCCCCGCGAGATGCTCGGCCTGCTCGTCGCCGTCATCGTGCTGCTCGTCACCTACGGCTCACTCGCCGCTGCCGGCATGAACCTGGTCACCGCGATGGTCGGCGTGGGCCTCGGCTCGCTGGGGACCGTCATCGCCTCCGGGTTCACGACCCTGCAATCGACCACGCCCATCCTCGGCCTCATGCTGGGGCTGGCGGTCGGCATCGACTACGCGCTGTTCATCTTCGCCCGCTTCCGGCACGAGCTCCGCGTGGGCAACGACCCGGATGAGGCCACCGCCATGGCGGTCGGCACCGCCGGTTCCGCGGTGCTCACCGCCGGCCTCACCGTGGTCATCGCCCTGTCGGGACTGTTCGTTGCCGGTCTGCCGTTCCTCACCCAGATGGGCCTCGCCGCCGCTGGCACCGTGGTCATCGCCGTCCTTGCGGCGCTGACCCTGGTGCCCGCAGCACTCGGGTTCATGGGATACCGCGCGCTCCCGCGTCGCGAGCGCGCATCCGCGAGAGAGCTCGCCGCCCGCCATGTGCACGATGAGCACCGTGACGAGCCGGTTGCGCGTGGCTTCGTCGCCGGCTGGGCCGACAGGGTGACCGGCCGCGGTTGGGTGGCGCTGTTGGCCGGCGTCATCGTGCTCGCCGCGCTCTCGGTTCCGGTGCTCTCCATGCGCACCACACTCGCCCAGGAGGCCGCTCCGGGCACGACCCAGGCACAGGCGGATGCCGTCATCGCGCGCCACTTCGGCGCCGGGATGGCCGGTCCCCTCATCGTGCTCGTGGATGGTGCGGGTGCGGTGGAGCGTGCCGCCGTCATCGCCAAGGCAGCATCGTCGCTCCCCGACGTGCGCTATGTCCTGCCACCGGTCCCGTCGCCGACGGGGACGTCCGCGCTCGTCACGGTCATCCCGGGGTCGGGGCCCAGCGCCCAGTCGACGGTCGACCTCGTGGGCAGGTTGCGCCACGACTTCCAGACCGCGGGTGGGCCCAGGGTCTACGTGACCGGCACCACCGCGGTCAGCGTGGACGTCACGCAATCGTTGAACCATGCCCTTCCCATCTATCTCCTGCTGGTCGTCGGGCTGGCATTCCTCCTGCTGGTGCTCGTGTTCCGGTCACTCCTCGTGCCGCTGGTCGGTGTGCTCGGCTTCCTGCTCACCGTCGGTGCGACCTTCGGCTCGACCACCGCGGCATTCCAGTGGGGCTGGCTCTCGGATCTCCTCGCGGTGCCGTCGGGCCCGCTCATGAGCCTGATGCCGATCATGGTCATCGGCATCCTCTTCGGACTCGCGATGGACTACCAGGTGTTCCTCGTCTCGCGCATGCATGAGGCGCACGCGCACGGTGCGCACCCGCGCGATGCCGTGACCTTCGGATTCCGCCAGGCGGCGCCCGTCGTGATCGCAGCCGCGAGCATCATGTTCGCGGTGTTCGCCGGCTTCATCGGGAGCAAGGAGGCCATGATCAAGCCCATTGCCTTCGCGCTCGCCTTCGGCATCCTGTTCGACGCGTTCATCGTGCGCATGGTGATCGTGCCGGCGTCGCTCTCGCTCATGGGTGGGGCAGCCTGGGCCCTGCCCCGCTGGCTGCGCTGGCTCCCCGAGCTCGACGTCGAAGGCGCCGCACTCGAGCGTCGTTTCCACGTCACCGGTGGACTGAAGCCGGACGGGCAGGTCCCTGCGCGCAGCCGCTGACGCTGAGGCGACGCGGACGCACACGCGGGGTGGAGGTCGGCTGACACCGGCACAGCGTGCGCGGATGGTCAGGATCGGCGGGCGCAGTCTGGGCAGCGGCGGCGACGCGTGCTTTGATGACGGGATGGAAGACGAAATCCGCGACCGCCTCATCGGGTCCGTGGGGCGCCTGATCGCCAGGGCGGGCTCCTCCCGGCCGGTCCCCGGCGAGTGGACGCCGGGCACGGTCCTCGGTCATATCGCCGAGGTCGATGAGCAGGTGTGGCTGGTGCGCCTGAACCTCATGGTGCACGCGGCGCGCAAGGCCGAGGATCCGCCACGGTTCCAATGGTGGGAACCGGATCCGGTTGAGACGGCCGTCCGCTACGAGGGTTGGGAATTCGAGGACTGCGCGCAGCGAGTGCTCGAGGCGCGCGTGAACCTGGTGTGGCGGCTGCGGGAGCTCACCGCAGAGGACTGGCATGCCCGGGCCATGCACTCGACGTGGGGCGAGGTCGACGTGCGCGGGCTCCTCCAGCACGTGTTCAACCACGACGACGAGCACCTGGCCAGCCTCTAGCGAGCCCTCGCCCTCCCCGGGCCGACCCCCATCGCTGTCCGGGGTCATCTTCCGAGGCGCCCTGCATTGGCGCGCCAAGGCGCTGGTGCGGGGGCGGGTGGCGCCCACGGGTCGGACGGCCCGTTACGCACGACGAGCGGCATCTGGAACAATGTGCGCGCGTCCACACTGTGGCGGCAAGCCCGCGGCTCCATCGGAGCCACCTAACTATGGAGACAGCATGCCTATTGCATCGCCCGAGGTCTATTCAGAGATGCTCGACCGCGCGAAGGCCGGGAAGTTCGCGTACCCCGCAATCAACTGCTCGTCATCGCAGACCGTTGTCGCAGCGATCCAGGGTTTCGCTGAGGCCGAGTCCGATGGCATCGTCCAGGTTTCCTGGGGCGGCGCCGAGTACGCCACCGGTCAGCGCGTGAAGGACATGGTGACGGGTGCCGTCGCACTCGCCGAGTACGCGACGATCGTCGCGGCCAAGTACGACGTGAACATCGCGCTGCACACCGATCACTGCCCGCCGGCGAAGATGGAGGGCTTCATGCGCCCCCTCGTCGACATCTCGATCGATCGCGTGAAGCGCGGTCTCGCGCCCCTCTTCCAGAGCCACATGTGGGATGGCTCGTCCGTGCCCATGGGCGAGAACCTGGCCATCGCGGACGAGATGCTCGACAAGTGCGCCGCCGCTCGCACCATCATGGAGATCGAGATCGGTGTCGTCGGCGGTGAGGAGGACGGCATCGAGGCCAAGCACGATGCCAAGCTCTACTCCACGCCCGAGGACGCACTCGCAACCGTCGCCAGGCTGGGCCTCGGTGAGCGCGGCCGCTACCTCGTCGCAGCCACTTTCGGAAACGTCCATGGTGTGTACAAGCCGGGCAACGTCGTCCTCACCCCCTCCATCCTCAACGACCTGCAGAACGCCGTCGAGGCCAAGACCGGCAAGCCGAAGTTCCTCGACCTGGTGTTCCACGGCGGTTCGGGCTCGCTGCTCTCCGAGATCCGTGAGGCGCTCGACTACGGCGTGGTGAAGATGAACATCGACACCGACACCCAGTACGCGTTCACGCGGCCGGTCGTCGAGCACATGTTCCGGAATTACGACGGCGTGCTGAAGATCGACGGTGAGGTCGGCAACAAGAAGATGTACGACCCGCGTGCCTGGGGCAAGGCGGCGGAGAAGGGCATGGCGGAGCGCGTCGTCCTCGCCTGCTCCGACCTGCGCAGCACCGGTACGAAGATGCAGTAGCTGCACGACCCCAAAGGCGGCGCCACCCCGCACCGGGTGACGCCGCCTTCGTCGTGCGGGCCCGCCGCGCCGGGGCAGGGTGATGGCATGCGTCCTCCGGCCAGCCCCGCCGCCGCGCTCGGACGGGCAGTCCGGGCGCCTGCGGCGGGCTTGGAGGCGCTCCGTCGGCCCACTGGTGTCCCTACCGCGTTCGACGCGGTTCCGGGATTCCGCAGTGTCCCGGCCGCCAGCCGGCGGGTGCCGGTAGTATTTGCAGGCAAACGCCGGTGTGGTGTCTGCAGTTTCGTGGGAAGGCAGACGCTCATGCCGGCGATCGTGCTTGTGGGCGCCCAATGGGGCGACGAGGGCAAGGGCAAGGCCACGGACCTCCTGGGGTCGCGCGTCGACTACGTCGTGCGCTACCAGGGTGGCAACAACGCGGGCCACACGGTGGTCATCGGCGATCAGAAGTTCGCCCGCCACCTGCTCCCTTCCGGCATCCTCACACCGGACGTCATCCCGGTGATCGGCAACGGCGTCGTCATCGATCCGGCCGTGATGCTGCAGGAGATCGACAACCTCAACGCCCAGGGCATCGACACCTCGAAGTTGCTCATCAGCGGCAATGCCCACCTCATCACGCCCTATCACGTCACCTTGGACAAGGTCACCGAGCGCTTCCTGGGCAAGGCCAAGATCGGCACCACCGGCCGTGGCATCGGGCCCACGTACGCCGACAAGATCTCGCGCATAGGCATCCGCGTGCAGGACCTCTTCGACGAGAAGATCCTCGCGCAGAAGATCGAGGGTGCCCTTGCCAGCAAGAACCAGATCCTGGTCAAGGTGTACAACCGACGTGCGCTCGAGGTCGATCGCATCGCGGAGTACATGCTGCAGTTCGCGGATCGCATCAAGCCCCATCTCGCGGACACGTCGCTGGTGCTGAACCGGGCCCTGGACGCTGGTCAGGTCGTGCTGCTCGAGGGTGGCCAGGGCACGCTGCTCGACGTCGACCACGGCACCTACCCGTTCGTGACCTCGTCGAACCCGACGACCGGCGGAGCGTGCACCGGTGCCGGCATCGGCCCCACCCGCATCACGCGCAGCGTCGGCATCATCAAGGCGTACACGACCCGCGTCGGCTCCGGCCCCTTCCCCACCGAACTCCTCGATGACGACGGCGAGCAGTTGCGCGCCATCGGCGGGGAGCGCGGCGTCACCACCGGTCGCCCTCGGCGCTGCGGCTGGTACGACGCCGTCATCGCGCGCTACGCGTCACGTGTCAATGGCCTCACGGATCTCTTCCTCACCAAGCTCGACGTGCTCTCGGCTTGGGATGAGATCCCGGTGTGCGTCGCCTATGACGTCGACGGCGAGCGCATGACGGAACTGCCCGACACGCAGACCGGTTTCCACCATGCGGTCCCGGTGTACGAGAACCTGCCTGGCTGGAAGAGCGACATCTCGGGTGCACGCACCTTCGCCGATCTGCCGAGGAACGCGCAGGCCTACGTTCGCTACCTCGAGGAGATCTCGAACTGCCGTGTGAGCGCCATCGGTGTCGGCCAGGACCGCAACGCCACCATCTCGCTCCACGATCTCATCGACTGATCGCACGGGCGGCGCTACCGCTCATGCAGCAGTGACCGGTGGCGCGCTGCCGTCCGCATTGCGGTGCCAGCCGCTCCTCGCGCAGCAGCACTTCGCACCTGCGCATGCCCGACGCTGCTGCGTACGCTCCGAGCGGATCAAGGAGTGAGCATGTCGAATCCCGCCGAGGGCCAGGCCATCTACGAGATGGATCGCGAGCACGTCTTCTACTCATGGAGCGTGCAGGGCAGCATCAAGCCGCTCGTCATCGAGAGCGGTCAGGGCTCGTATGTCTGGGACTACGACGGAAACCGCTATCTCGACTTCTCGTCGCAGCTCGTCAACACGAACATCGGCCACCAGCATCCGAAGGTGGTGAAGGCGATCCAGGAGCAGGCGGGCCTGCTCACCACCATCTCGCCTTCGCACAGCAACAAGGCGCGTGCGGAGGCGGCCAAGCGCATCAGCGATCTCGCACCCGCGAACCACAAGAAGGTCTTCTTCACGGTCGGCGGCGCGGAAGCCGTTGAGAACGCCGTGCGCGTGGCACGCGTGAAGACGGGCAAGCGCAAGGTGCTTGCGGCCTACCGCTCGTACCACGGCAACACCGGCTTCGCCATCAACCTGACCGGCGAACCCCGACGCTGGGCCAACGAGTACGCGCACGACATCGTCCACTTCATGGGCCCCTACCTGTATCGCAGCGAGTTCCACTCGACCTCGATCGAGGAGGAGGGCGAGCGCGCACTCCGGCACCTCCACGACATCGTCATGTACGAGGGCGCGGAGACGATCGCAGCCATCATCATCGAGACGGTCATCGGCACCGCCGGCATCATCCCGCCGCCCCCGAACTACCTGGCCGGGCTGCAGAAGCTCTGCCGCGACAACAACATCGCGTACATCGCAGACGAGGTCATGGCCGGCTTCGGACGCACCGGCGAGTGGTTCGCGTACCAGAACTACGGTGTCGAGCCGGACATCATCTGCTTCGCCAAGGGCGTGAACTCCGGCTATGTGCCGCTCGGTGGCATCAGTATGAGCACCGAGTTCTCGGACTACTTCGAGGACAAGTTCTACCCGGGCGGCCTCACCTACAGCGGGCATCCGCTGGCGTGCGCCGCTGCGGTCGCGACGATCGACGCCATGAAGGAGGAGCGCATCGTCGAGAACGCCAAGCTGATCGGTGAGACGGTGATGGGCCCCATGCTCAACAGCCTGGCCGAGCGTCACCCCATCATCGGCGAGGTGCGCGGGCTCGGCTGCTTCTGGGTCCTGGAACTGGTGAAGGACCGCAAGACGCGCGAGGAACTGGCGCCCTACGGCGGCTCCTCACCGGCCATGGCGGAACTGGGGGCCGAATTGCGCAAGCGCGGCCTCATGATGTTCCTCTCGGGCAATCGGGTGAACGTCGTGCCACCGCTCGTCATCACCGACGTGGAGGCCAAGGACGGCATCGCCCGCATCGACGACGCCCTCGCCGTCATCGACAAGTACTACGAGGGCTGAGCCGGCGCCGCACCCGCACCAGCCTGCCGCGGGTGCGCCGTCCGACCCTCGACGAGGGGCCGCCGCGGGGGCAATTAGACTCTGCGGGTGCGAACCCTGGTCCTTGGCGGAGGGGCCCGCGAGCACGCGCTCGTGAGGGCCCTGCTGCGCGACGCCTCGGTCACGTCCGTCATCTGTGCCCCGGGCAATGCGGGCATCGCGCAGGACGTCGACGTCTTCCCCGTGGATGCCACCGACCCGGTCGCCGTGCTCGAGCTCGCCGACGTCCATGCCATCGAGTTCGTGGTGATCGGCCCCGAGGCCCCACTCGCGGCGGGTGTGGCCGACGCACTGAGGGCGGCCGAGTACCCCGTGTTCGGGCCCTCCCGGGCCGCCGCCCAACTGGAGGCGAGCAAGGCCTTCGCCAAGGGCGTCATGGATGCGGCCGGTGTGCCGACCGCGCGGGCCCACGTCTGCACCAGTCTCGCCGACGTCGAAGCGGCCCTCGACGACCTCGGTGCACCCCACGTCGTGAAGGACGACGGACTGGCCGCGGGCAAGGGTGTGGTCGTCACCGCTGACCGCGCCGAGGCCCTCGCACACGCCCGCGACTGCCTGAGGAGCTCCAGCGGCCGAGTCGTGGTCGAGGAGTACCTCGACGGTCCCGAGGTCTCCCTGTTCCTGGTGGCCGACGGTGAGCGCGTGCTGCCGCTTGCACCTGCGCAGGACTTCAAGCGCATCTTCGACGGCGATGCCGGCCCCAACACCGGTGGCATGGGTGCCTACTCCCCCCTCGACTGGGTGCCTGCCGGGCTCGCGGACGAGGTCGTGGAGTCCGTCGGCATGCCGGTGATCCGCGAGATGGCGAAACGCGGCACGCCCTTCCAGGGCCTGCTCTACGTGGGTCTGGCGCTCACCGCGCGCGGCACCAAAGTCATCGAGTTCAACGCGCGCTTCGGCGATCCGGAGACCCAGGTGGTGCTCGCGCGCCTGAGGTCGCCGCTGGGCCAGTTGCTGTTCCGCGCCGCCACCGGCTCGCTGGACGATGAGCCGGCCCTGCTGTGGAGCGAGGGCGCCGCGGTCACCGTCGTCATGGCCGCGGCCGGGTATCCGGGCACCCCCAGGGGCGGCGACCGGATCCTCGGCGTCGAGCGCGCGGACTCCCGCAACGGCGTCGATGTGCTCCATGCCGGGACCCGCATCAACCAGAACGGTGCGCTGGTGGCGTCCGGTGGTCGCGTGCTCTCAGTCACGGCGTCGGCCGACACCTTGGCGGACGCCCGTGCCCGGGCCTACGTTGCAGTCAGCGATATCCAATGGGCGGGGGAGCAGCACCGGAGCGACATCGCGCTCGCTGCCTGCGAAGGCCGTATCACCGTCCCGCAAGGAGATGAGGCATGACGAAGCCGCGTGTCAGCGACGTGCTCGCCACGCGCTACGCATCCGAGGACATGGCCGTGCTGTGGTCACCGGAGCACAAGGTGCGTCTCGAGCGGCAGCTCTGGATCGCCGTGCTGCAGTCCCAGAAGGACCTCGGGATCCATGTGCCCGAGGGCGTGGTCGAGGCCTACCACGCGGTGGTGGACCAGGTGGACCTGCCGTCCATCGCCGAGCGGGAGCGCGTCACCAAGCACGACGTCAAGGCCCGCATCGAGGAGTTCAACGACCTCGCCGGCTTCGAGCACATCCACAAGGGCATGACCTCGCGCGACCTCACGGAGAACGTCGAGCAGCTGCAGGTGCGCGACTCCCTGCGCCTGATGCGCACGCAGGTGATCGCCATGCTCGCCTCGCTTGCGGAGCTCGCAGCGCAGTACGAGGCCGTCCCCCTCACCGGCCGCACGCACAACGTCCCCGCACAGGTGACCACGCTGGGCAAGCGCTTCGCCACCGCCGCCGATGAGCTGCTCATCGCCTTCGACCGGCTGGAGGAGCTGCTGGCGCGCTATCCGCTGCGTGGCATCAAGGGCCCGGTGGGCACCGCGCAGGACATGTTGGACCTGCTCGACGGCGACGATTCGAAGCTCGAACGGCTCGAGCAGCGCATCGCGCTGCACCTCGGCTTCGAGCACGTGCTGACGTCGGTGGGGCAGGTGTACCCGCGCTCGCTCGACCACGAGGTCACCAGCCTCCTGGTGCAACTGGCGGCGGCGCCGTCCTCCCTCGCGCACACCATCCGGCTGATGGCCGGCCAGAACCTCGCCACCGAGGGGTTCAAGCCCGGCCAGGTCGGCTCGAGCGCCATGCCGCACAAGATGAACACGCGTTCCTGCGAACGCGTCAACGGGTTCGCCGTGGTGCTGCGCGGATTCGCCGGCATGACCGCGGAATTGGCGGGTGCCCAGTGGAACGAGGGTGACGTCTTCTGCTCGGTCGTCCGTCGTGTGGCGCTGCCCGATGCGTTCTTCACGATCGATGGCATGTTCCAGACCATGCTCACGGTGCTCGAGGACTTCGGTGCCTTCCCTGCCGTCATCAACCGTGAGCTCGACCAGAACCTGCCCTTCCTCGCCACCACCAAGGTGCTCATGGCGGCAGTGCGCACGGGAGTGGGCCGCGAGACCGCGCATGAGGCGATCAAGGAGCACGCGGTGGCGGTCGCGCTGCAATTGCGCGAGAGTGCCAAGGCCCGGAACGACCTCATCGAGCGCCTGGCCGGCGATGACCGTCTGCACCTCACCAAGGCGCAGTTGAGCGAACTCATCGCTGAGCCCTTGGAGTTCTCCGGTGCCGCGCTCGCGCAGACGCGCGCCGTGATCCGCCGGGTCAACGAGATTTGCGAAGCCAATCCGCAGGCCGCCGCATACGTGCCGGCCCCGATTCTGTGAGGATGACCATGCAGGAACTCCCCAAGCCCGACTACACGCTGCCCGAGGGCTATGCGCACATCCACTCGGGAAAGGTCCGCGATCTGTGGACCACACCGAACGGCAACCTGCTCGTGGTGGCGTCCGATCGCATCAGCGCCTTCGACTGGATCCTGCCGACGCCCATCCCGGACAAGGGCGCGATCCTCACCTCGCTGTCGATGTGGTGGTTTGAGCAGCTCACCGACATCGTGCCGAATCACGTGATCTCGCTTGATGTTCCCGATGCGGTGCGCGGTCGCGCCATGGAGTGCGAGCGCCTCACGATGTTCCCCATCGAGTGCGTCGCGCGCGGCTACCTCACCGGTTCGGGGCTCTCCGACTACAAGCGCACCGGCGAGGTCTGCGGTGTACCGCTGCCCTCGGGCCTGGTCGACGGCGATCAGCTGCCGCACCCCATCTTCACGCCGGCCACCAAGGCGGAGTTCGGCGAGCACGACGAGAACGTCGACTTCGACTACATCGCGGGTGTCATCGGTGACGCCGCCTCCGAGCAGTTGCGGGACCTCACCATCAAGGTGTTCGCCAAGGCCCACGAGATCGCCTTGCAGCGGGGCGTGATCCTGGCAGACACCAAGTTCGAGTTCGGCACCCGTGAGAGCGGTGAGATCGTGCTCGCGGACGAGGTGCTGACCCCGGATTCGTCGCGCTACTGGCCCGCGGACCTCTGGGAGCCGGGCCGTGCACAGCCGTCCTTCGACAAGCAGTTCGTCCGTGACTGGCTGACGTCACCGGCAGCGGGCTGGGACAAGAACGGCACGGAGGCCCCGCCGGCGCTCCCGGCCGAGGTGGTTGAGCAGACGCGCGCGAAGTACATCGAGGCCTACCAGCGCCTCACCGGCCGTACCTGGGCCTGAGCACGTCCGACGTCCTGATGCCCTCGGTCGCCCCGCCACGGTGGGGCACCCGAAGGCAGCAGGAGGTCGCACCAAGGGAAGGTGAGGATCGGCAATGGCCTGGTTGGTGACTGGGGGGGCCGGCTACATCGGCTCGCATGTGGTGCGCGCGTTCCGTGCCAACGGGATCGACGCTGTCGTCTTCGATGACCTGTCGACCGGTCGCAAGGAGTTCGTGCCCGACGGCGTTCCCTTCGTCCAGGGCTCGATCACGAGCACGGTCGACCTGCAACGGGCCTTCGACGGCGCACCCATCGACGGCGTCGTGCACCTCGCAGGGTTCAAGTACGCCGGCGTGTCCGTGCAGAAGCCCCTCGAGTGCTACAGCATCAACGTCGAGGGCATGCGCCTGCTGCTCGATGCCTGCGCCCGCCACAACGTGATGAACTTCGTGTTCTCCTCCTCGGCCGCCGTGTTCGGCACACCGGACGTGGAACGCGTCGACGAGGACACGGCCAAGACGCCGGAATCGCCCTACGGCGAGAGCAAGCTCATAGGGGAGTGGCTGTGCCGCGACCTGGCCAGGCAGCGCGAGGTCATGGGCCAGAGCCCCTTCCGGTGGACGGCCCTCCGCTACTTCAACGTCGTGGGAAGTGCCGCGCGTGAGGTCTTCGACGTGTCGCCGCACAACCTCTTCCCGCTCGTGCTGGATGCGATCAGCAACGGCCGTACGCCCAAGATCTTCGGCACCGACTACCCGACCCCTGACGGCACCTGTGTGCGCGACTACATCCACGTGGGCGACGTCGCATCCGCGCACGTGGCGGCGGCCCGCAAGCTGGCGGACGGGGTTCCCATCGCCAACTACTACAACCTGGGCCGCGGCGAGGGCCTGAGCGTCAAGCAGATCATGGATGCCGTGGCCGACGTGACCGGTATCGCCTTCACGCCGGAGCTGGCTCCCCGTCGGGCCGGAGACCCGGCGCAGATCGTCACCTCCGCGGGCCGGGCGAACGCCGAACTGGGCTGGGTGGCCGTGCAGGACCTCGAATCCATGGTGGATTCCGCCTGGGCGGCCTGGCAGTACGCGGCTTCGGTAGGGGCCGCCCGCCTGGGCTGAGCCCGTCGCCTAGAATTGGGCGAATCGACCCGCCCATGTTTGGAGCGCCCGTGGCCCGTGTCATCGTTGATGTCAGCCTGAAGCCCGAGATCCTCGACCCCCAGGGCCGAGCCGTGCAGGGCGCACTGGGGCGCCTCGGCCTCTCGGGCGTGACGGCGGTGCGTCAGGGCAAGCAGTTCGTCATCGACGTCGACGGCGAGGTCGACCGGGCCAAGCTCGAGGAACTCGCGGGCAACCTGCTGAGCAACCCCGTCATCGAGAACTACGCGATTCGAATCGAGCAGGCATGACCACCCTCGCCGGCGCTCGCATCGGCGTGGTCACCTTCCCCGGCTCACTCGACGATCGCGACGCCGCCCGGGCCATCCGCGTCGCCGGCGGCGAGGCCGTCGCACTGTGGCACGGCGACGACGACCTGCAGGGCGTGGACGCGGTGGTGCTGCCCGGTGGCTTCTCGTACGGCGACTACCTCCGCTGCGGCGCCATCGCCCGCTTCGCGCCAGCCATGCAGACGATCATCGCCAAGGCCAAGGTCGGCCTGCCGGTGTTCGGCATCTGCAACGGCTTCCAAATCCTCGTGGAGTCGCACCTGCTGCCGGGCGCGCTCATCCGCAACGACCACCAGCACTTCATCTGCCGTGACCATCGCCTGCGCATCGAGAACACGTCCTCCATGTGGACCAAGGGCTTCGAGTTCG
>DAHWFQ010000196.1:0-12574 GCA_027324895.1 Actinomycetota bacterium
AAGGATCCGGTGTGCTCGGAGGAGAAGCACACGACCTCGCAGCGGCCCGCGGCGGGCGCGCTGGCGCCCAGTTCAGCTGCGGGGAGCGTCCACTCGCCATCGGGTGAACGCAGCGAGGGGAAGCGGTTCTCGAAGACCACCACGTCATAGGTCGACTCCGGGATCTCCGACAGGCGTCCGTCGACGGTCGGGCAGAGCGGGCACTCGCTCGCGGAGGGCAGGTGCGTGCGCGTCTGCCGATGTCCCGCCACGGCGATCCACTCGCCGGTGAAGGCGTCGAAGCGCAACTCGCCGATGGATGCGCCGACATCGAGTCCGCGCTCATCGGCGGCCCTGCGCGCCGGGGAGTCGTCGTGGTCGAAGTAGATGATCTCGCGACCATCGCTCATGGTGTTCGCGGTGCGACGCATGACGGACCTCAGACCTTCTCGACGACGATGACGATGGCTTGCTCTGCGGTGAGGATCGGTGGCTGCACGCCGACCTCCATGAGCACCCGGCCGGGCAACTCCACGCCCTCGCTGGCCCAGCGGGGCAGGCGCAGCTGCCAGTAGTGGGGTGGACCGGCCGGCTGCACCTCGCGCACGCGGTAGCGGCCCTCGGGGTCGAGACCGGCGAAGCGCAGCGGGATCGGTCGCGAGCTGCGCGTGACGCCCTCCTGCACATAGGAGAAGAGGGCACGCGACCGGTCCTTGGCGACGACTCCGTGTACCGACGACGCATCGCAGGGATGGTCGACACGGACCATGCGCCCACCGTGGATGAGGGAGCGGTTGGCCTTGTAGAAGTCGGCCCACGACTTGAGCGCCGCGCGTTCCTCCGGTGTGGTCTGCGTGATGTCCCATTCGATGCCGGCATGTCCGAAGAGCGCGGTGACCAGCCGGAACGACAGGTCGTGGGACCGGCTCGAGGTGTGCCCCGGTGAGGGGCAGGCATGCGAATCCATGAGCTCCAGGGGCAGCAACTGCGACGTCCAACGCTGGATGCGCTGGCGCTCCAGGGCCTCGTTGTTGTCCGACGCGTGCACCCGATCGAAGTGCTCCATGGCGCCGAGGTCGATGCGACCCCCACCGGACGCGCATGACTCGACCTCCAGGCCGGGGTGCCGAGCCTTCAACTCGTCCACCAGCCGGTACAGGGCCAAGGTCTGCTGGCGTACGCCGGCCCGGCCGAAGTGGCCGGGATCGGTGAGCGGTCGGTTGTGGTCCCACTTGATGAAGCGGATCGTGGGGTACTCGGTGAGGATGGCGTCCATCTGCCCGAGCACGTGGTTGAAGGCGCCCTCGTGGGCCAGGTCCAGCACCTGCTGGTAGCGCCACTCCGGGGGCGTGCGATCGCCGACGTGGAGGATCCACTCCGGGTGCTCGCGGAAGAGATCCGAGTCGGCGTTCACCATCTCCGGTTCGAACCAGAGGCCGAACTCGATCCCGCGCTCCTCCAGGCACTTGGCCAGCGGGTGCAGGCCCTGCGGCCAGGCGTCCGCGGAGACGACCCAGTCGCCCAGGCCGGCGTGGTCGTCGCGCCGCGCCCCGAACCAGCCGTCGTCGAGGACGTAGCGCTCGACCCCGATCTCCTTGCAGACGTCGGCCAGCGCCTCCAGCTTCTCGAAGCGATGGTCCATGTACACGGCTTCCCACACGTTGATGGTCAGCGGTCGCGGTCGTCGGACGTGCTGGGGACGGGCGCGCAGGTAGTCGTGGAACACCGCAGCGACGCCGTCCAGGCCCTGCGCGCTGTACACGGCGACCACCTCGGGTGCGTCGTAGGTCTCGCCGGGCGCGAGGATCATCTCGCCTGGGAGCAGCAACTCGCCGGCTCCGATCTTCGTACTGCCGTCGGCGATGCGCTCGACGAAGTAGCGCGAGTTGCCCGACCAGGCTAGCGACAGGCACCACACCTCGCCCTTCTGGAAGGAGGCGCCGACAGTCCGCCCCATGAACGTCATCGTGCTGTCGTGGCCGGTTCGACCCTCGCGGATCTCGCGCACGTGCATGCCGTGGTCGATCGGCTTCACCTGCGGGTGGAACTCGCGGGCCCAGTTGCCCGTGAAGTCCATGAGTTCCGCAGCGCGCGCGGGGAGCGGGAGTGCGAGGTTGAGATCGTCGACGACGTACGGCTCGTGGCCCGTATTGCGCAACGTCTGCTGCACGCGCAGTGCGCCCTCCGGGGTCATGCGGAAGCTGGTCGTGAGTTCCAGGTGCGCCAACCGCTCCAGCGAACGGACCACACAGGAGTTGCCGTCGACCGTCACCTCGCCGAGTTGGAAGATGGGGGAGAAGGCCTCGCCGTTGCGATGTCCGGACAGCGCCGGATGACCGTAGTAGCCCTCGCCGACGTTGTAGGTGATGGTCGTGGGAACCGCGTCATCGAAGGAGGAGTGCCCCTGGCCCTGATGGGCAGCGAGGCGCATGGCCTCGACATCCCGCTCGCTGAGCGGCCCCAACTCGGGCCCCCAGTGCAGTACCCGTGGGGTGCGGGGGCCCGCGATGTCGAGGAGGAGTGCGTGACCTGCCGCGTGGATTTCGACGAATGTGGCTGAGGGCATGGCGACCACCGGTTTCTGGCTCGCGGTGCAGCGCGGAGGACATTCGGACAGGGTCGAGGGTAGGCCGCGAGCCGTAGTCACGCCAAGCCTTTCCGGCGTTCGCCCGCCACATGGACGGCCGCGCGATTAGGGTTGCGAACGACGAAGGGGTTGACATGGACTGGATGGAGCGCGCGGCCGCGGTCGATGCGGCGTTCACCGACGTGGACCGGCGGGAGGCCTTCGAGATCCCCGAGGGCGTCATCTACCTCGACGGCAATTCACTGGGCGCCCTGCCGCGGTCGGCACGCCTGGCGGTGGAGACCGCGGTGCGCGAGGAATGGGGCAACGGGCTCATCCGCTCCTGGAACTCGGCCGACTGGATCCATCTGCCGATCCGCGTGGGCGAGCGCATCGGCCGCATGATCGGCGCGCAGCCGGGAACCGTCATCGTCGCGGACAGCACGTCGCTCAACCTGTACAAGGCACTCCAGGCAGCACTGACGCTCAACCGCTCGCGCACTGCGATCGTGACCGACATCGACAACTTCCCCACGGATCTGTACATCCTGGACCGCGTCGCCCGGCAGCGCGCCCTGGAGGTGCGCGATGTCCCGCGCTCGGAGATCCTGTCGCGCCTCGACGATGACGTGGCAGTGCTTGCGCTGACGCACGTCGACTACCGCACGGCCGAGATGGCCGACATGAAGGCGCTCACGCGCGCCGCCCATGAGGTGGGCGCCCTCGTCGTGTGGGACCTGGCGCACAGTGCAGGGGCGGTGCCGTTGGACATGGTTGCCGCCAACGTGGACTTCGCGGTGGGCTGCGGCTACAAGTTCCTCAACGGCGGCCCCGGTGCGCCAGCCTTCATCTACGTGGCGCCGCGCCATGTGGGGGTGGCTCGGCAACCCTTGGAGGGCTGGCATGGGCACGCGCGGCCCTTCGCATTCGAGCGCCACTACCAGCCGGCCTCGGACATCAGCCAGTTCCTCGTGGGCACGCCGCCGGTGCTCGGCATGCGCGCACTCATGGGCGCGCTCGATGTGTTCGAGGGTGTCAACATCGCGCGACTCCACGGCAAGAGCCTGGCCATGGCCCGGCTGTTCCATGACCTCGCCGATGAGGCGCTGGTCTCGCGCGGGTTCCGCGTCCACTCGCACCGCGATTCCGCGTCGCGGGGATCGCATGTGGCGCTGTCGCATGATCAGGGCTACGCGATCGTGAGGGCGCTCATGGCGCGCGGGATCATCGGTGACTTCCGTCGTCCCAATGTGCTGCGCTTCGGCTTCGCGCCGCTCTACAACAGCGCGGCCGACGTCGTGCGCCTGCTGGAGGCGCTCATCGACATCGTCGACAACGCCGCCTTCGAACAGGGCGCCACGGAAGCGACCGTGGTCTGAGCAGGTGCCCTGCCCCCTACCGCGCGGTTCGCGGTCGGCCGGGGTTCGGGCGATCGTGCGTCGCGAGCAGGGATTCGATGAGGGCCGGGAAGTCTGCATCGAGCACGACGTCGAAGTGATCTGCGCCCGGCACCGACTGGGGCTCCATCCAGAGACGATGGGCCATGGCCGTGGCCTGGGTCGCGAACTGCTCGGACTCCTGCTCGCCGTGGAGCACGTAGCCGCCGATGGTCGGTGGATAGGGCAGCCGCACCGGGCTCAGTTCCCAGGCCTTGTCCTCGTCCAGCCCGAGCACGTCATTCACCGTCGTGTGCACGATGGGCCGGAGGTCGTAGATGCCGGAGAAGAGCAGCACCGAGTGCGCGAGTGACGGCCGCGTGGCGGCCACCATGGCGGCCAGGTGGGCGCCGGCGGAATGGCCGGCCACGATGATGGGCGCCGGCGAGAGTTGTGCCAGGGCCTGCACCGAGGCCGTGCACTCGATGACCATCTGGTCGATGGTGGCGGCAGGTGCCAGCGTGTAGTCGACGGAGGTGTAGTTGAAGCCCGCTGCGACACAGGCCTGTGCGTGGTGCATGGCGTCGTCGGCGTTGCCCTCCTGCCAGTAGCCGCCGTGGATCCACACCAGGTTGGCGCGCGGCTTGTCGGTGCGCGCCAACAGCATGCGGTGGGTGGTCTGGCGCACACAGGCGACGCCGATCGCTGCGGAATCGCGCGCAGACTCCAGGGCGAAGTCGCGCTTGTAGACCTCCCAGGGGCGCTTCGACCATGCGCTGGGGGAGTACTGGTACTCGAGTTGCTCCGGCGTCAGCTCGCGCCAGCCGTCACCGATGCCGTTGCTCATGTGCCCATTCTGCCGACGGCTCCCCAGTTCACGGAATGCACGGGCTATTCCGTGAACTGGGGAGCCGTCGGCAGCTGGTCAGTGCTTGGCGCCGGTTCCGAGGTAGGCGGCCTTGACGGACTCGTCGTGCAGGAGGTCGCGTGCCACGCCGGACTTGACCACGGTGCCCGTCTCCAGCACGTACGCGCGGTGCGCGACCTGGAGCGCCTTCTGCGCGTTCTGCTCGACGAGCACGACGGTCATGCCCTCCTGGTTGATCTTGGTGATGATCTCGAAGATCTGCTGCACGATCATGGGCGCCAACCCCATGGACGGCTCATCGAGGAGGAGCAGGGTGGGACGGGCCATGAGTGATCGACCGATCGCCACCATCTGCTGTTCACCGCCGGAGAGCGTGCCCGCTGCCTGCGCTGCCCGTTCCTTGACGCGCGGGAAGAGCTCGTAGACGTAGTCGAGGTCCTCGCGCATCTCGGCGCGCGCGTTCTTGCGGTGGTACTTCCCCATCTCCAGGTTCTCGAGCACGGTCATGCCCGGGAAGATGCCGCGACCCTCCGGCACCTGCGAGATGCCAAGATCGACGCGCGCATAGGGCGCCACGCTCGCGATGTCCGTGCCGTTGAAGTGCATGCTGCCGGCAGTCGGCTTGAGGATGCCCGAGATGGTCTTGAGCGTGGTCGTCTTGCCGGCGCCGTTGGCACCGATGATCGACACGATCTCGCCCTTGTCGGCGCTGAAGGAAACCCCTTGCAGGGCCTCGATCTTCCCGTAGTGGACGTGGAGGTCCTTGATCTCAAGCAGCATCGGTGGGCACTCCCAGGTAGGCGGCGATGACGCGTTCGTCGTTCTGGACGTCCGCGGGCAGGCCATCGGCGATCTTGCGCCCGAAGTCGAGCACCATCACACGATCGGAGATGCCCATGACCAGGCTCATGTCGTGCTCGATGAGCAGGACCGTGAAGCCGCGATCGCGCACCGCCTTGATCTGCTCGCCGAGCAGTTCCTTCTCGACGGGCGTGAAACCCGCAGCCGGTTCGTCGAGCAGCAGGAGCTCCGGATTGGTGGCCAGGGCGCGGCAGATCTCGAGGCGGCGCTGGTCACCGTAGGGGAGGCCCTTGGCCAGATCGTTCGATCGGTGGGCGACCCCCATGAAGTGCATGAGCTCCAGGGCCCGCTCGTGCGCGGCCCGCTCCTCCCGGCGCTTCCGCGGGAGACCGAGGAGGGCGCCGGGCACCGAGGACTTGGCATGCGCGTCGGCACCGACGAGCACGTTCTCCAGGGCCGTCATCTCGTGGAAGAGGCGGATGTTCTGGAAGGTGCGGGCGATGCCGGCCTTGGTGATCTCGGAGCGCTTGCGACCGACGAGCGACTTGCCGTTGAACTCGATGTCCCCGTGCGTGGGTGCGTAGACGCCAGTCACGACGTTGAACACCGTCGTCTTGCCGGCACCATTGGGGCCGATGAGGGCCGCGATCTCGCCCTCGCGCACTTCGATGGAGACGTCATCGAGCGCGGTGACGCCACCGAAGCGCATGGTGACGTGCTTGAACTCGAGCAGTGCGTCACGCATTCTCGGGCCCCTCTCCGCGAATCCGTTCGCCGGGTTGTTCCACGGCCACCCGCCCGCGGACCCGCCGCGGCAGCAGCCCTTGGGGGCGCAGATTCATCATGATGACGAGTGCGGCCCCGAACATGAGCACGCGGTACTCGGTGAACCCGCGGAGTCGCTCGGGCAGGTACGACACCGCGATGGCACCGAGGATGACGCCGGGCACGTGGCCCGAGCCGCCCAGCACGACGATGGCGATGAACATCACCGAGAGCGTGAGTGGGAAGTTGTCGGGCGAGATGAAACTGGCCTTGGCTGCGAACAGCACACCGCCGAGGCCGCCGATGCCGGCGCCGATGGAGAAGGCCCAGAGCTTGTACTTCAGCGTCTGCACACCCATGAGCTCCGCGGCGTCCTCGTCCTCCCGGATGGCCTCCCAGGCCCGGCCCACGCGCGAGCGGTCGAGCCGTCGCAGCAGGAAGATGACGAGGATGATGAGGGCGAGCAGCAGCCAGTAGAAGGGCTTGGGATTGAGCAGATCGCTGAAGTCCAGCGGTCCCACGGCGGAGGGCCACGGGATGTTGGGGATGCCGCGGCTCGCGCCCAGCCAGTTCGTGTTGAGCGCGGTGATGCGGATGATCTCACCGAAGCCCATGGTGACGATGGCCAGGTAGTCGCCGCGCAGTCGGAGTGTGGGCAGGCCGAGGAGCATGCCGGAGACCATCGCGAGGAGCAGGCCGATGGGCAGGATCACCCAGAACGACCAGTGCAGGAGCACACCCATCTGGGCCATCGTGTAGGCGCCGATGGCGAAGAACGCGACGTAGCCGAGGTCGAGCAGTCCGGCCTTGCCGACCACGACATTGAGCCCGATGCCCATGAGGACGTAGAGCCCGATCTTGTCGAAGAGCAGGGTGGGGAAGTCCGAGTCGGGGGTGTTGAGCACCGGGATGGTGAGCATCGGCAGGATGGCCAGGAAGCCGACGAAGGCAGCCGTGAGCAGCCATCGCACCGGCTTGGGCAGGGCGCGCCAGCCGTCGCCCAGGCGCTCGGACATGGTGGACAGGAAGTGCATCACGCCCTCGCCTTCTGCATGGTCTCGCCGAGCAGGCCCGTGGGCCGGAACATCAGGACCAGCACCAGGATGACGAATGCGACGACGTCGCGCCAGGAGGCGCCGAAGACGGCGCCGCCATAGGACTCGACGACTCCGAGGACCAGGCCGCCGAGGAGTGCGCCGCGCAGGTTGCCGATGCCACCGAGCACGGCCGCGGTGAAGGCCTTCATGCCGAGGATGACGCCGATGTTGAAACGCGTCTGCTCGTAGTAGATCTGGTTCAGGGAGCCAGCCAGTCCGGCCATGATGCCGCCGAGCAGGAAGGTCAGGGTGATGACCCGGTCGATGTTCACGCCCATGAGGATCGAGGTGCTCTCGCTCTGGGCGACGGCGCGGATGCCGCGTCCGAGACGGGTTCGGGCGATGAAGCGCTCGAGCGCCCACATCATGACGATGGCCGCGACCAGGATGATGATCTTGTCCGTGCGGACGTCGGCGCCGAACACCGTGAACAGCGTCTTCTTCTCCAGGAAGCGGGGGAAGGTCTCGTAGTTGCGGCCGCGCCAGATGGCCACCGCCTCCTGCAGGAACAGGGACGCACCGATGGCACTGATGAGCGACGTCAGCCGGGAGGCGCCGCGACGGCGCAGGTGACGGTAGGCCACACGCTCGAGCACGACGGCCGCGACACCTGACACGGCCATGCCCGCCAGGCAGACGAGCACGATGGTGACCACCAGCGAGAGGCCGGTGCGTGGGTCACCGAGCACCGGGATGTGCATCCAGCGGGTGGCGAAGAGGGCGCCGAAGGTGCCGAGCATGAAGATCTCGGAGTGCGCGAAGTTGATGAGGCGGAGCACTCCGTAGACCAGCGTGTAGCCGAGGGCCACCAACGCGTAGATCGCACCCAAGACGAGTCCGTCGAAGGTGAGTGCTCCGAACTGACTTGTCAGTGTATGAAAATCCATTGACTTCCCAATTCAAGGAGGAAGGGGGAGCGCCGGTGGGCGCTCCCCCTTCCGAGTGCGGGCAGTTTACCGAGCGCTACTTGATCAGTGCACCCTTGGTCGAGCCATCTGCCTGGTAGACGTACGCGTAGATGGCGCCGCCGCTCAGCTCACCGTTGGAGCCGAACTTCAGGGTCTTGGTGAGGCCGACGAAGGCAGCAGTGCTCACGTACTTCTGGATGGTCGGACGCGTGGTCTTGCCGGCCTTGATGGCTGCCAGCAGGAAGTTCGCGCAGTCGTAGGCCTCTGCCGAGTAGGTGCCGGAGGCCACGTGGAAGGCCTTCTGGTACGCCTTGGCGTAGGCGGGGCCACCCTTGATGTCCGCCACCGGAGCGGTGGGGGCGGTCACGATGGAGCCGACCGCGGCTGCGCCCGCTGCGGACACGAAGCCGGGGTCGAGGGCGCCGTCATCCGACACGAACTTGGCCTTGACGCCACCGTCGGCGAGCTGCTTGGCCAGACGGCCGGCAGCGTCGTAGTAGCCGCCGTAGTAGACGACGGTCGCGCCGGAGGTCTTCACCTTGGCGACCGTGGACGACAGGTCCTGCGCCTTGGGGTCGATCGAGTCGCGGACGGCCGGGTTGCCGAGGTCCTTGGCGACGATGTCCGCCAGGCCCTTGCCGTAGTCAGAGGCGTCGTCGATGACGGCGATCTTGGCGCCATGGAACTTGGTCTTGATGTACTTGGCGGCAGCCGCACCCTGGAGGGCGTCCGTGGCCACGGCACGGTGGAAGGTCTTCCAGTGGTTCGTGGACAGCGCCGGGTTGGTGGCGGAAGGCGTCAGGTTGGGGAGGCCAACACGCTCGAAGATGGGATCGGCGACGGCCGACTCACCGGAGAACGCGGGGCCGACGATGCCGACGATGCAGTTGTTCTTGATCGCCTTCTGCGCCAGGGCCGGGGCCTGCGCCGGGTCGCCCTGCGAGTCGAAGGCGATGAAGTTGACGTGGACCTTGGGCTTCTTCGCGTTGTACTGCATGATCGCGAGCTTGGCGCCCTGCGAGATGTTGACGCCGAGGTTTCCGGCGTCGCCGGTCTGGGCGCCGAAGAAGGCGATGGTGAGGGCCTTGCAGCCAGCAGGGAGCTTGGCGGCGGCGGAAGCACTGGTGGCGGTCGCGGCGACAACGCCGAGGCCCAGCGCGGCGGCAGCAACTGCGCTGACGGCGCGGCGTGTACGGATATCCATTGAGTTTTCCCTCCAGAAAACGGTAGGCAGAGGCTACCCACGCGTCGGTAACAAGAGGGCAACAAATCCGCCTTTCGGTCGGATTGGCCGTCGAAACGTTATGTACACCACCTGTTGAGACCGATCATCTCAACATGTGAACAGGTTGCGTGCCTCGCTGGCGCTTACTCGTCGCCCTTCCCGCGGGACTCCATCTGGGCCAGGAACTGCTCGACCTGGGCGGCGATGTCGTCCGCGGCGATCGGTGCGGCCGCACCCTCTGCGTCACCGGCGCGCTCGGCGGCAAGCGCGTCGTACTGGGCCTCGAGCTGGTGGATGCCCTCCATGTTCTCGGGGCTCGCCTGCAGTTGTTCGGCCAGTTCCGCATCTGCCTCGCGCGCCGCTTCGCGAAGGCTGTCCGTCGGCAGCAGGAGGCCGGTGGCCAGCGAGACCTCACGCGTCAGGGCCAGGGCGCTCGCCGGGTGGTTCAGGCTCGCCAGGTAGTGGGGGACGTGCGCGACGAAGCCCATGGCGGGCAGGCCGGACTCGCCCAACGTGAACTCGAGCAGCCCCGACATGCTGGCGGGGACCTCCATGTCGCCCAGCCATGAGCGGCGACCCTTCAGGAGTTCCGTGCGGTTGGCATGGGCGGTCACCGCGACCGGTCGGGTGTGCGGCGAAGGGAACGGAACCGCGAGCAGGCTCACGCTCAGGGAGATCTCGACCTCGCGCACGAAGGTGACGACATCCGCGATGACGGACTGCCAGGCGAAGTCCGGCTCCACGCCGTTGAGGACGAAGAAGCCGGCGCCGCGCTCGTCGCGGCAGGCGCTGATCGTCAGGCTCGGCAACTCGGCAGCGGTGTAGTGGTCGGTGGCGAAACTGAGCCGCGGTCGGCGCGCGCGGTAGTCGTAGATGGCATCCAGATCGAACTCGGCCACCACCTCGTGCTCCACCGAGTCCAGGATGTGTTCGGTGGCGATGCGCACGGCGTGGCCGGCCTCCAGGAAACCCGTGAAGCCGTAGATGAGCACCGGGTTCTCGAACTTGGGCACATCGGCCACCAACTTGAGACGGTTGTACAACACGGCGCCTCCCGAATCCACGGACAACTCGAGGGTACAACGTGGAACCAGCCCGAAGTCTTCCGCGGGAATCATGGCCTCACCGCGCGCGTTGGATGAGCAGTGGCTGCAGCGCGCGCCCTTCGGGGAATAGCGGCCGCGCTCGGGTCGTTACCCATGGATCGCACCCAACTCGAAGCAAGGGGATCCTCATGTCGAAAGAGGTCCACGACCACAGCCAACCGCTGACGCACCGGCAGATCCTGGTGATCATGTCGGGGCTCATGACCGGTCTGCTGCTCGCGTCCCTGGACCAGACCATCGTCTCGACCGCGCTCAAGCGCATCGTCGAGGACTTCAATGGCCTGGACCACTACTCGTGGGTCGTCACCGCGTACCTGCTGACGTCCACCGCAGTGACGCCGCTCTTCGGGAAGATCTCCGACATCTACGGGCGCCGTCGCATCTTCATCTTCGCGATCGTCGTCTTCCTCGTCGGCTCGGCGCTGGCGGGCGCCTCGCAGAACATGGGTCAACTCATCGCCACCCGGGCCCTGCAGGGCATCGGTGCCGGTGGCCTCATGTCGCTCACGTTCGCCATCATCGGGGACGTCATCCCGCCGCGTGATCGTGGCCGTTACCAAGGCCTCTTCGGTGGTGTCTTCGGTTTGTCGTCGGTGGCCGGTCCGCTGCTCGGTGGCTACTTCTCCGACCAGCACACGCTGCTGGGCGTGAGCGGATGGCGTTGGATCTTCTTCATCAACCTGCCCTTCGGCATCCTCGCACTCGTGGTCACGTACTTCGTGCTGCACCTGCCCACCATCCGCCGCGACCATGCGATCGACTACCTCGGTGCGACGCTCATGGTGGCCGGCGTCAGCTCGATCCTGATGGCGCTCTCCTACGCGGGTCCCACGTACGGCTGGACGGACACCCTCACCGGCGTCTACGGCTCAGTCGGCGTGATCCTCACCGTCTGCTTCCTGCTCTGGGAGAACCGCGTGGCCGAGCCGATCCTCTCGCTGCGGCTCTTCCACAACCGCGTGTTCAGCGTGACCAGCATCGTCGGCTTCATCGTCGGTGCCGGCATGTTCGGTGCGATCGTCATGCTGCCGCTGTACCTGCAGGTGGTGAAGGGCGACACCGCCACCCAGTCCGGTCTGCAACTGCTCCCGATGATGGTCGGTATGGTCGGTGGCTCGATCACCGGCGGCAAGCTGATCTCGTCGACCGGCCGCTACCGCATCTTCCCGATCGTCGGCACGTTGATGATGACCGCCGGCATCCTGTCGTTGACCTTCCTGCAGATCGACACCTCGTACCTGCAGCTCTCCGGTTCCATGCTGCTGATCGGCCTGGGCCTCTCCGGCGCCATGCAGCCGCTCGTGATCGCCGTGCAGAACTCCGTCGACTTCAAGGACATGGGCGTCGCCACCAGCGCGAGCACGTTCTTCCGCTCGCTGGGATCCGTTGTCGGGACAGCCGTCTTCGGCGCCATCCTCACAGAGAAGTTGCACGACCACCTGGCCGAGCAGTTCGGTGCCCTGGCCAAGGTCCACCCGCAGTTGCTGCAGGGCTTCGACGCCTCCAAGATGTCCGCTTTCAGCAACAACACGCAGGCCGTGTCCACGTTGCCGGGTCCGCTGAAGACCGCGGTGCTGCAGGCCTTCGTCGACACCTTCCACAACGTGTTCACGCTCGCCGCCCCCGTGACGCTGCTCGCCTTCATGTTCGCGCTCGCCATCCCCGAGGTGGCGTTGAAGTCGGGCGCGGAGCATGCGCAGGCACGTGCCGAGGCCGCAGCCGAGGCCATGGGCTAGGCGATCAGCGCAGACAACATGGGGCCCCGCGATCCGAGGATCGCGGGGCCCCATCGCTTGAGGTCACCTATGCAGACGTGGCCTCAAGTCAGCGCCTCATGCCGTTGGGACAATGACGGTGATGCGCTTGGCGGTGCAGATGACGGG
>DAHWFQ010000206.1:0-2106 GCA_027324895.1 Actinomycetota bacterium
ATCTCCTCGGGTGTGAATGCGCGGAAGTCGAGGCGGGAGGGCGAGACCTCCCCGCTCGTCACCCGAACGCGGCACTTCTTGCAGGTGCCGTGGCCGCCACACGTCGAATCGATGGCAATGCCGTTCCAGGATGCGGCATCGAACAGTGACACCCCCGGTGGCACCGTCACGGCCTTGTCGACGGGTGCCACCTTCTGGTCGCGGTCGAGGATGCGGTAGCGCAGGTGCACGCGGCCGGAGCCGTCGTGCACCTGGGGTACGTCGTCGGATTCCGTTTGGTCGTGGCGGGCTATGACGGGCTCCCGGTCAGACTGCCGAGGCGGCAGACTGCTGCGCGCGGAAGCGCGCGATCCAGGAACCACCCCAGGGATCGTTGCCGAGCAGCAGGTCGGCCGCGCGCACGGCGGTGACGATGCCCTCGGTACGCGCGTCCATCACCGCGGAGGTGAGGCCCATGGACATGGCCATGGGCAGGAAGGCGGCGTTGGCGACGTGGCGGTTCGGCAGCCCGAAGGAGACATTGGAGGCGCCGATCGTCATGTTGAGACCGTGCTTCTCCTTGATCAGGTAGATGGTCTCGAACAGGACCTTGCCGGCTTCGGGGTCGGCGCCGACCGTCATGCACAGCGGATCGATGACGAGGTTCTCGAGCGGCACACCGTGCTTCTCGCACAGTCGCATGAGCTTCTCGCACATGGCGAGCCGCTCGGAGGGCACCATGGACAGGCCGGACTCGTCGTTGGTGAGGCCGATGACCGCCGCGTCGTAGTGCTTGATCAGGGGCAGGATGTGGTCCGCCCGCTCGTCCTCGGCGGTGATGGAGTTCACGAGCGCCTTGCCCTGGTACGCCGCCAGGCCGGTCTCGAGCGCCTCGATGACGGAGGAGTCGAGGCAGAGCGGCAGATCCGAGATGCCCTGGACCATCTGCACCGCCTGACGCATCAACTCGGGCTCGTCCGTGAGCGGCACGCCCATGTTGATGTCCAGCACATCGGCCCCGCCGGCCACCTGCTGCTCCACGTCGAGGGCGATCTGCGAGAGGTCGCCGGCGCGCAACTGCTCCTGGAACTTCTTGCGGCCGGTGGGATTGATGCGCTCACCGATGATGCAGAACGGCTGGTCGATGCCGATCGTGTAGCTCTTGGTGGCCGAGCTGATGACGGTGTGCATTTCAGTCCTTACTCCTTGTGCGGCGTGCGACCGAGGTCGGTCATGAGTCGATCGAGGGTCTCGTCGTTTCGGAAGTCCGTGATGTGCAAGCCTCGCACACCAGGGATCGCCAGCGCGTGCCGGGCCTGTTCGAGGACGAGTTGGTAGGCCGCCTCCGGCTGGTCGGACGCATTGGCCACGCGGTCGATGGTCCCTTGTGGAACGTCGATACCGGGCACTTTGTCGTGCATGAACTGGAGCGGTCGGGCGCCCTTGACCAGCACGATGGTGGCCAGGATGGGGATGCGCAGGCCCGCTGCCCGGATGCCCTCCATGAAGCGCTCGAGCCGATCCGGGTGGTAGCAGATCTGCAGTTGCAGGAACTCGGCGCCGGCCTCGACCTTCTTGCTGACGCGCTCGACGCGGTAGTCGAAGGGCGGTGCGCCCGGGTTCTCGACGGCACCGATGAAGAAGTCCGGTGCCGGGTTGATCTTGCGGCCGGACAGGTAGGTGCCGGCTCGCAGGGTGCGGGCGATGCGGAGCGCGATCGGTCCGTCGACATCGAAGACGCGGCGGGTCTCCGGCTCGTCGCCCGCTGTGACGTCGTCGCCGGTGAGCATCAGGACATCGTTGATGCCATGCAAGGCGGCGCCTGAGAGATCGGCCTGGATGGCGAGGCGGTTCTTGTCGCGGCACACGACCTGCATGATCGGCTCGAGGCCGTGCATCCTCATGGCGATGGCGACCGCAACGTTGGAGGCGTGCGCGTTGGCCGCCGGGTTGTCGGTGGCATTCACCGCGTCGAACCACGGGCGCAGGCGGTTGGCCGCCCGTTCCACCTTGGCCATGTTGGCGCCGTCGATGACCGGGAACTCAGCGGTGAATACCAGTTCGCCGGAGGCGAAGCGTTCGCGCAGGTGGCTCACTGTCCGCCACCGGCCTCGGCACCGGCGGCGT
>DAHWFQ010000242.1:0-4109 GCA_027324895.1 Actinomycetota bacterium
AAGGCAGGGAAGTGTCACTGCAGGAGCAGGAGATGAGGGGAACTGGTCAGACGTCCAGGTCGTCGGCGATGGCGCGCAGGACGGCGGCCACCTTCTGGGCGTGGGAATCGCTGGGGTAGCGACCGCGGCGGAGGTCATTGGAGACTCCATCCAGCAACTTGATGACGTCCTCGATGAGTACGGCCATGCTGTCGGCCGCCTTGCGGGTGCCCTTGACCACCGAGGGCCGAGGCTCCAGCAACTTCACGGCCAGCGCCTGCTTGCCGCGCTTGCCGTCGGCCACGCCGAACTCCACACGGGCCCCGTTCTTCAGCGAGGTGACGCCAGGCGGCAGCGCGGTCGTGTGCACGAAGACGTCTTCGCCCTCATCGGTCTCGAGGAACCCGAAGCCCTTCTCCGTGTCGTACCACTTGACTTTTCCGGTTGGCACGTTGCCCTCGCTCGTTCCGACCCCGACCCGATGTCGCGGACTGCCTTCAATGCTAGCGATTCGTTAGGCTCGGCGCCCTATGGAGCAACACAGGAAGCGCCTGGTGCTGGGCGCGATGCTGATGGCGGTCGGATTCATCGCGGAACTCGTCATGCTGTCGGGGCTGTTCACGGCGGACCGCCCACCGGTGTGGTTCTGGTCCTTGATCTTGCTCATCGGACTGGGTGGCGTCGTGATCATCTCCGCCTTCCGCGCGGCGGGTCGCGACCGCCGCGACCGCACTGTGGCGCTCCTCTCAGGCGACGACGGTCTGCGGCCCCGCGGCTAGACTCGGGTCGGTCGCGTAAGGCGGCCTCCGCAGCCAGCGGCCTCATGTTTGCGAGTTGATATGCGTACTTCGGTCAAGGCGGTGGCGATCGCCGCGGCGGTCCTCATCGGTCTCACTGCGTGCTCCAAGCCAAAGCCGGAGGTCACCGTCTTCTCCGGTGCCAACTCGATCCACATCGCGGCCCTCTGCTGGACCGAGGACGGCTCCAGCGCCGTGGGCACCGCCGGCTGCTCGAACACGGACCTGCAGTCGCTCATGAGTTCGGGCAGGGAACCGCAGCTCACCGTGGCGCAAGGTTCCACCATGGGCATCAGCGTCGACAGTGACGTCGCTGCCGCCGGCTGGCGCCCCTCGCTGCTCATCAACGGGCAGGCCCAGGTGCTCACCAACAACGTCCTGCACCGCCGCTACTGGAAGATGGTCTACCCGGAAACGGCGGCCACATCGCTCATGGGGACGCCGCTCACGCTGCAGATCGTCACCCAGGGCAGCAACGCCAAGGACCTGCGTGGCCTTTGGATCCTCAAGCTCAGCCCATCGGAGAACCCGAACAATGCATGATCTCGCGAGGTCCGCGGTCCTCGAGGTTGCGGATTCCGCGGCCCACGTGGGCGATTTCCTCGACAGTGAGCGCATCGGCGACGTCACTGTCCTGCGCTTCGCCTCGCTGCACCCCGGCTATCCGTTCTGGCACTGGTCCGTCGCCATCTCCGGCGAGGACCCCGGCACCATCAACGAGATATGGATGGAACCGGGGGAGGGCGCGCTGCGCGCGCCCGAATGGAAGCCGTGGTCCGATCGTGTGCGACCGGGTGACCTCGGCGCCGGTGACGTCGTCCCGACGGACGAGGACGACGAGCGCCTGCAACCGGGCTACGTGGACGCCGCAGATGACGAGCAGCGGACGCTGCACTGGGAACTGGGATTGGGTCGCGCCCGCGTGCTCTCCGCCGAGGGCTTGGCGGACGCCGCGGAGCGTTGGCGCAGCGGCGACGACGGCCCCGATTCGCAGATCTCGCGGCTCGCTGCCTACCCCTGCTCCACCTGCGCCTGGCTGCTGCCCATCGGTGGGCTGCTCGGCCAGGCCTTCGGGGTGTGCGCGCATGACATCTCGCCATCCGACGGTCATGTGGTGGCCCTCGATCACGGGTGCGGTGCGCACTCCGAGGTGAGAGCCGAACCCACACCGATCCCCGTCACCGAGATGCTGCTCGATGAGGAGGAGTTCATCCCGGTCGTGCGCCAGTCAGCCCCCGAGGCCACCGGCGAGGCGACGGCGCCTGCGCACGACGTGGCGGATGCCGAAGAGGCCGATGACGACGCCCGCGTAGGCGACGTCACGCCACCAGAGGTCGCCACGGCGGTCGAGGAAGCCGCTGAATAGCGTTGCCAGCACGGCGAGCACCGACCAGATGACGGTGCCGGTGTACGCCGCCTGAACGCCGTCCACGTCGAGTCGTCGAAGTCGCCGCGTTGCCACGCCGTCACATTACCTTTCCCTGACGCGCCCCTGATGTACGGTTGCCCCGCGTGCCTTCCCCGTGGTCACGCATGCAGGTCGTGGCCATCGCATCACAGGACATTCTGGAGTGGGTGTATGGCGTCTTCCCTTGATAGCTTCTTCAAGATCTCCCAGCGGGGATCAACGGTTTCTCGCGAGGTCCGAGGTGGCCTCGTGACCTTCTTCACGATGGCATACATCATCGTGTTGAACCCGATCATCCTCAGTGGCGCCAAGGACAGCACGGGCGCCCAGCTGAGCTTTGCGCAGGTCACTGCGGTGACGGCCCTGGTGGCCGGCGTGGTCACCATCCTGATGGGCGTTGCCGCCAACTTCCCGGTCGCCCTGGCCGCCGGACTCGGCCTCAACGGCTACGTCGCGTACGGCCTGGCTCCGCAGATGACCTGGGCTTCGGCCATGGGCCTGGTGGTGCTCGAGGGTGTCGTCATCCTGGCCCTCGTACTCACGGGATTCCGAACCGCCGTCTTCCGCGCCGTGCCCATGCAGTTGAAGTCGGCGATCGGCGTTGGCATCGGCCTCTTCATCACCATCATCGGTTTCGCCGATGCTGGCGTGGTCCGACCCGGTACAGCGACGCCCGTCTCCTTCGGCGTGAACGGTGAGCTGCAGGGCTGGCCCATCTTCGTGTTCCTCATCGGCCTGCTCGTCATCGCGGTGCTGGTGGCACGCAAGGTCAAGGGCGGAATCCTCGTCGGCATCATCGGCGGCACGGTCCTCGCCATGATCGTGGAGGCGGTCGCGAACGTCGGACCGAAGTTCGGCGCGGGCGGCAAGGTCAACCCGGTGGGCTGGGGCCTCAACGTCCCCAAACTGCCGGCCACACTGTTCGACACGCCTGACTTCGGCCTGCTCGGCAAGTTCAACATCTTCGGCGCCTTCAGCGCCATCGGCGTGGTGGCCGCGGTCCTCGCGATCTTCTCGCTCATGCTGTCCGACTTCTTCGACACCATGGGCACCGTGGTGGGCTTGGCCGGCGAGGCCGACCTGCTCGACGAGAAGGGCGAGCCGCCGGCGCTGCAGCAGATCCTGGTCGTCGACTCCATCGCCGCCATCGCCGGTGGCATGGCCTCGGCTTCGAGCAACACCGCGTACATCGAGTCCGCGTCGGGCATCGGTGAGGGTGCACGCACCGGCCTGGCCTCGGTGGTGACCGGAGTGCTGTTCCTCCTGTCGACGCTCATCGCCCCCATCGTCGGCATCGTGCCGTCCGAGGCGGCCACTCCGGCACTCGTCGTGGTGGGCTTCCTCATGATGCTGCAGGTGAAGAACATCGACTTCAGCGACTTCGAGATCGGCATCCCGGCCTTCCTCACCATCGCGGTCATGCCCTTCACCTACTCCATCTCCAACGGCATCGGCGCCGGCTTCATCTCCTACTGCGTGATCAAGGGAGCCAGCGGCAAGGCCAAGGAAGTGAAGCCGCTCATGTGGGTGGTGGCGACGCTGTTCGTGATCTACTTCGCGATCAACCCCATCAAGCAGCTCCTCGGCGTCTGACGTCCGTCGCCTCGGCCCCCGCACCCCTCGGGTGCGGGGGCCGTTCGTCATTCGCACCCCGGTACGATTGGCCATCGCGTAGGAGAGGAAACCCCTTGTCTCAACACGAACTCGTGCTGGTGGTTGATTTCGGGGCCCAGTACGCGCAGCTCATCGCGCGGCGGGTTCGCGAGGCGCAGGTCTACTCGGAGATCGTCCCCTTCAGCATCACGGCAGCAGAGGTTGCCGCCCGCCAACCGAAGGCGATCGTGCTCTCCGGCGGACCCTCCTCCGTCTACGCCCCGGGGGCGCCCCAGATCGATGCCGGCGTGTTCGAGCTCGGCATCCCGGTG
>DAHWFQ010000162.1:0-3953 GCA_027324895.1 Actinomycetota bacterium
GCGCCAGCTACCGGCTACGCGGCAGAGGCATCGACAGCCTCCCCAGCGTCAGAATCAGCGGCCAAAACAGCGAGCAATAGACTCACAGCACCGTTCACTTTTCGCCCGTCGAAAGTGACCAGATTTCAAGCGTCGCTGACAACAGGTTATCCACAGTATGTGGAGGACCGAACGTCATCGCCGGTCGGCGACGGACAGGCGGCGCGGCGGGAATCCGGACCCTCCCAGTGCTTCCGGCACAAAAGACGGTAGGCACACCGCCACCGTCGTGCCACGATTGGCGCTCGCATTGAAGGGGTTGGTTGTGAAACTGCGTATCGAGCGGGATGTTCTGGCGGAAGCCGTGGCTTGGGCGGCTCGATCCCTTCCCACGCGTCCATCGCAGCCGGTGCTCGCCGGGCTCGTCCTCACCGCCGCCGGCGACTCCCTCGTGCTGTCCGCCTACAACCTCGAGGTGAGTGCCCGCGCGGAGGTGGACGCGGCGGTGGAGACGGAGGGCACGGTGGTGGTCTCGGGGCGATTGCTCTCGGACATCACCCGCAACCTGCCGGCGGCCCTGGTCACGCTCTCACTCAACGGCACCCGCGTCGACGTAACCTGCGGCCGGTCGTCCTTCACTGTGCCCACCATGTCCATCAGCGAGTACCCGGTGCTGCCGCAGATGCCGACGTTCACGGGCACGCTGCCGAGCTCAGTCTTCGCCCAAGCGGTCGCACAGGTGCAGGTGGCCTCCGGCAGGGACGAGAGCCTGCCGGCGTTCACCGGAATCCGGGTGGAGATCGCAGGCGACACCGTGACGATGGCCGCCACTGACCGCTACCGACTGGCGGTGCGGGAATTCGCCTGGATTCCCGAGACCCCCGGCTTCGAGGCCCAGGCGCTGGTGCCCGCGCGCACGCTCTCCGATGTCGCCAAGGGCCTGGCGACGCATGAGCCCGTCAGCCTCGCACTCTCGAATTCCGGCGCAGGCGAAGGACTCATGGGCTTCGAGTGTGCCGGCCGACGCACGACCACCCGGCTGCTCGATGGTGACTTCCCCGGCTTCCGGAAGTTGCTCCCGCAGGAGCCCACCTCGATCGTCTTCGTCGACACCGAGGAACTGCTCGGCGCGGTGAACCGTGTGGCCCTGGTTGCGGAGAAGAACCAACCGGTCCGCATCAAGGTCACTGCCCAGGAGATCGAACTCTCGGCTGGTGGCGATGAGGCCCATGCGACCGAGTTGCTCGACGGCGTGCTCGAGGGTGAGCCCATCGAGATCAGCTTCAATCCGCAGTTCCTGGCGGAGGGGTTGGGGGCCCTACGTGCTCCCATCACACGCATCGCCTGCACCACCCCTGCCAAGCCCGCCATCTTCACCGGCGTGGCCGAGCGCGGCGCCCCAGCGAACACCGAATACCAGTACCTGCTCATGCCGGTTCGTCTCGCCGGCTGATGTACGTCAAGGAGCTCTCGCTTCGAGACTTCCGTTCCTACGAGCAGGTGACGGTCGGCTTCGATGCAGGCGTCTCCGCACTCATCGGGAGCAACGGGCAGGGTAAGACCAACCTGGTCGAGGCCATCGCATATGCGGCGACCCTGGGCTCACATCGCGTCGCGACCGATGCCCCGCTCATCCGGCGCGGTGCTTCATCGGCGGCCCTGAGGGTCCTGGTGTCACATGATGACCGTGATGTCGAAGTGCAGATAGACGTTGATGCACAACGTCCAAACCGCGCCAGCCTGAACCGGAGTCCGGTCAAGCGACCGCGGGACATCCTGGGCTACCTGCGGGTCGTGGTGTTCGCGCCGGAGGATCTCTCGCTGGTGAAGGGTGACCCCAGCGATCGTCGGCACTTCCTCGACCAGACCCTCATCGCACTCAGTCCGAGACTGGCGGCGACACGCAGCGATCTCGATCGGGTGCTCAAGCAACGCAATGCGCTGCTGAAGACGGCGCAGCACGCCGCCCGCAGGAGCACTGCCGAGGTCATGCATACCCTTGATGCCTGGGACGCCCAGTTCTCGCGACTCAGCGCGCAGATGGTGCTGCAGCGACTGGCGTTGATCGACGCCCTGCTTCCACACGCGGTGACGCACTACGCCATGGTGAGTGATGACCGCGGACCTTTGGCCATGCAATACGAGTGCTCCTTGCCCGAGCCACCGAGCCAGCGCGACGAGGGCGAATGGGAGGCCGCCTACCTGGCGGCCCTGGCATTGCGCAGGAATGACGAGATCGAGCGCGGAATCTCGCTTGTGGGGCCGCACCGGGACGAACTGCGCCTGGAGGTGCGCGGCCTGCCGGTGAAGGGCTACGCGTCACATGGTGAGGCCTGGTCCGCAGCGGTGACCATGCGCCTGGCCGCATTCGAATTGCTGCGGCGGGACCGCGCCGGTGGGGACCCCGTGTTGATCCTCGACGATGTCTTCGCGGAACTCGACGCGAAGCGGCGCAAGCGCCTCGCGGACTTCGCACACAGCGCGGAGCAGACGATCGTGACGGCGGCCGTCGCCGAGGACGTGCCGGAAGCGCTGCGCGCCACCACCTACCAGGTGGCGAACGGCGAGGTGCTCCGTGGCTGACGAGGACGAGGTCGCGATCAGCGCCCTGCGTCGGCTCAGGGCGGCGGTTCGCGGCGGGGTGAGTCCGAAGCGCCGACCACCGGCAGCGGAGGCGCGCTCCGGAGACCGCGATCCGGCCCTGCTCGGGGAGGCTGTCCGCGACTTCATGACCGAGCGCAAGCTCGACGTGCGTCAGAACGTGGCCCGGGTCCTCGAGGACTGGACGGGGCTGGTCGGCGAGGCCGTGGCGGCACACGTGGCGGTGGAGCGCTTCACGGATGGCGACCTGCTGCTGCGGGCGGACTCCACGGCCTGGGCCAACCAGATGCGACTGCTCCAGGCCACCCTGCAGCGGCGGCTTGATGAGGAACTCGGGGTCGGGGTGGTGGTGTCCATCCGGGTCCTCGGACCCGACGCCCCCAGTTGGCGGTTCGGCCAGCGTCGCGTGCCGGGCCGGGGCCCGCGTGACACCTACGGATAGGCGAATTGCGCCAGCCGCATCCTGAGCCACTGACAGGCAATCTGGACTGAGCCACGAGAAACGGGGGTTCATTCCGCCAGAGGCGCATTTCTGGCCCTTCCAAGGGCATGACCCTGAATCTGGAGGTAGAATTCGTCCAGAAGCCGACGGATCACCATCGCCCCGGCCAGAGGAGTTCACGTGTCGTACGACGCCAGTGCCATTTCCGTCCTCGAGGGTCTCGACGCCGTTCGCAAGCGTCCCGGCATGTACATCGGATCGACGGGCGAGCGCGGTCTGCACCACCTCGTCTACGAGGTCGTGGACAACTCAGTGGACGAGGCCCTCGCCGGCTACTGCGATCGCATCGAGGTCCGGCTCATGGAAGACAACGGGGTGCGGGTGACCGACAACGGCCGCGGTATCCCCGTGGACATCGTCGAGAGCGAGGGCAAGAGCGCCGTCGAGGTGGTGCTCACCGTGCTCCACGCCGGTGGCAAGTTCGGCGGAGGCGGCTACACCGTGTCCGGCGGCCTGCACGGTGTCGGTGTCTCCGTCGTGAACGCGCTCTCGTCGAGGGTCGAGGTCGAGGTGCACCGCGAGGGTCATGTCTGGCGCCAGGACTACCGGCACGGTGTGCCGAGTGCGCCACTGGCCAAGGGTGAGGCGAGCGACCGCACCGGCACCATCGTCACCTTCTGGGCGGATGGCGAGATCTTCGAGACCCTCGACTACGACTACCCCACGTTGGCCCGGCGCTTCCAGGAGATGTGCTTCCTGAACCGTGGCCTCACCATCGACGTGACCGATGAGCGCGCGGCATCGATCGACGCCGAGGGCAACCCCCGGCATGAGAGCTTCCACTACGAGGGAGGCATCTCCGACTTCGTGCGGCACATCAACCACGCCAAGGGTGCCGCGCACCAATCGGTGATCGCCATCAGTGGCGAAG
>DAHWFQ010000201.1:0-3010 GCA_027324895.1 Actinomycetota bacterium
GTACACCGAGGGCATGCAGTTCGACAAGGGCTACATCTCGGCCTACTTCGTCACCGACCAGGAGCGCATGGAGTGCGTCCTCGAGGATGCGTTCGTGCTGCTCGTCGCCGGCAAGGTGTCGAACGTGCAGGAACTGCTCCCGGTGCTCGAGAAGGTGTCGCAGACCGGCAAGCCGCTCCTCATCATCGCGGAAGACGTTGAGGGCGAAGCACTTTCGACGCTCGTCGTCAACCGCATCCGCGGCATCTTCACCTCGGCCGCCGTCAAGGCGCCGGCCTTCGGCGATCGTCGCAAGGCGATCCTGCAGGACATCGCAGTGCTCACCGGCGGGCAGCTCATCGCCCCCGAGGTCGGGCTCAAGCTCGACCAGGTCGGCCTCGAGGTGCTCGGCAAGGCGCGTCGCGTCGTCATCACCAAGGACAACACCACCATCGTCGATGGTGCCGGTGCTGCCGAGGATGTTGCCGGTCGCGTCGCCCAGATCAAGAGCGAAATCGAGCGCACCGACTCCGACTGGGACAAGGAGAAGCTGCAGGAGCGTCTCGCCAAGCTCGCCGGCGGCGTCTGCGTCGTCCGTGCTGGTGCGGCCACCGAGGTCGAGGTCAAGGAGATCAAGTTCCGCATCGAGGACGCGATCAACGCCACGCGCGCGTCGCTCGAAGAGGGCATCGTCGCGGGCGGTGGCGTCGCGCTGCTGCACGCCGGCAAGGTGCTCGACGGCAACCTGGGGCTCACCGGTGACCAGGCCATCGGCGTCGGCATCGTCCGCGACTCGCTGGGCTCGCCGCTCTTCTGGATCGCCGACAACGCGGGTGCCAACGGCGCCGTCGTCATGTCGAAGGCGCTCGAGACGGGCCTCGGCTACAACGCCGCCACCGGCGTGTACGAGGACCTCATGGCGGCCGGTGTCATCGACCCGGTCAAGGTGACGCGCTCGGCACTCGAGAACGCGGGCTCCATCGCGAGCATGCTGCTCACGACCGAGGCGCTCATCGTGGAGAAGCCGGAAGTCAAGGAAGAGGCGAACGGTCACGGCCACAGCCACGGCCCCGGCGGTCATTCGCACTAGTACCAACAGGCAACCGCCTGAGAAGGGGCGTCCCGCGCAAGCAGGGCGCCCCTTCGCCGTCGTTGCGGCAAGCCTTCCTCCACCTTGTGGCTCCAGAGACCGGGGTCCAGCTGACTCACAGGAGCCGCAACGCGTGAGCAGCGCGCCGGCCCGCTTTCGCCTGTGGCGATATCGGCTGGACCTCCTGTGGCTCCCCAGGGGCTGGTGGACCGAGCTGTGTGGAGCCGCAAAGTGGCGCAAGCGTGAGCGGGCCGTTCCCGGGCCAACCCCGGCGGACGTTCGGGGGTGGTCGGGGCCCAAAGTAGACTTGGCCCTTCTTGGGAAGGGTGCACATGGATTTCTCTCTGCTCGGCCAGGATGAGGCCTTCGCCAGCAAGTTCGGGCTCCTGGGCCTCACCTATGACGATGTGCTGCTGCTCCCCGACGAGAGCCGCATCATGCCGAGTGCAGTCGAGACCACCACGCGCCTGAGCCGCAACATCAGCCTCCGCATCCCCCTCGTCTCCAGCGCCATGGACACCGTCACCGAGGCGCGCATGGCCATCGCCATGGCCCGCCAGGGTGGCGTCGGCGTCCTCCATCGCAATCTCTCCATCGACGACCAGGCCGGCCAGGTCGACCTCGTGAAGCGCTCCGAGGCGGGCATGATCACCAACCCGGTCACCTGCTTCGCGCACCACACGCTCGCCGACGTCGACCAACTGTGCAGCCGCTACCGCATCTCCGGCGTCCCCGTCGTCGACGAGGACAACGTGCTCATCGGCATCGTCACCAACCGGGACATGCAGTTCGAGGACGACCGCAACGCGCTCGTGCGCGACGTCATGACGCACATGCCGCTCGTCACCGCGCCGGTGGGCGTGAAGAGCGACGAAGCGCTGGCCCTCATGCGCAAGCACAAGGTCGAGAAGATCCCGATCGTCGACGAGCGCGGGCGGCTGCGGGGGCTCATCACGGTGAAGGACTTCACCAAGTCCGACAAGTACCCGAACGCCACCAAGGACGCGGCCGGCCGCCTGTCGGTGGGTGCCGCGGTCGGCGTGGGCGAGGATGCCTTCAAGCGCGCCATGACCCTCGTCGAGGCGGGCGTGGACTTCGTCGTCGTCGACACCGCACATGGCCACTCCACCGCGGTCTCCGACATGGTGGCCAAGGTGAAGGCCAATGCCAAGGCGGACGTCATCGGCGGCAACATCGCCACCGCCGCAGCCGCGCAGTCACTCATCGACGCCGGCGCCGATGCCGTGAAGGTCGGCGTGGGACCGGGTTCCATCTGCACCACGCGCGTCGTCGCCGGCGTCGGCGTGCCCCAGGTCACCGCCATCTTCAGCGCCGCCCAGGCGGCCCGCAGGGCCGGCGTGCCGGTCATCGGTGACGGCGGCCTGCAGTACTCGGGCGACATCGCCAAGGCCATCGTCGCCGGCGCCGACACCGTCATGATCGGCTCGCTGCTCGCAGGAACCGACGAGGCACCCGGCGACGTCGTCTTCATCAACGGCAAGCAGTACAAGACCTATCGCGGCATGGGCTCACTCGGTGCCATGCAGTCCCGTGGCCAGGCCCGCTCATACTCCAAGGACCGCTACTTCCAGGACGACGTGCTCTCCGACGACAAGTTGGTGCCCGAGGGCATCGAGGGTCGCGTGCCCTACCAGGGTCCGCTCGCCAACGTCGCGCATCAACTCGTCGGCGGCCTCCGCGCGTCCATGGGCTACGCCGGCACGCAGACCATCGCCGAGCTGCAGGAACGCGGCCGCTTCGTGCGCATCACGGCCGCCGGCCTGAAGGAAAGCCATCCGCACGACATCCAGATGACCGTCGAGGCGCCGAACTACCACGGCCGCTAGGGGACACCATGACCAGCATCCAGATCGGCCAGTCCAAGGTCGCATCGCTCGCGCACTCGTTCGACGACATCGCGCTCGTGCCCATGAAGCGCGT
>DAHWFQ010000214.1:0-3800 GCA_027324895.1 Actinomycetota bacterium
CGGTGCCGATGGCCCACACGGGCTCATAGGCAACGACGAGTCCCGCGACCTGCTCCGGGGTGAGCCCGGCGAGCGAACCATCGATCTGGGCGAGCGTGTGCCGCACGTGTTCGCCTGCCTTGCGGATGTCGAGGCCCTCACCCACGCACACGATCGGCGTGATGCCGTGCTTGATGGCGGCCTTGGCCTTGGCGTTCACGATGGCATCGGACTCGGCGTGGTACTCGCGACGCTCGCTGTGGCCGACGACGGCGTACTGGACGCCCAACTTCGCCAACATGGCGCCGGAGATCTCCCCCGTATACGCGCCCTTGTCGTACTGCGAGATGTCCTGCGAGCCGTAGCCGATGCGAAGCTTGTCGCCATCGACCAGGGTCTGCACCGACCGGATGTCGGTGAAGGGGACCATGACAGCCACGTCGCAGGCGTCGAAGTCGGCGTCGTTCAGGGAGAACGCGAGCTTCTGCACCAGATGGATGGCCTCCAGGTGGTCGAGGTTCATCTTCCAGTTGCCCGCCATGAGCGGAGTGCGTGCCATCAGTCCTCCAAGACCGCGATGCCCGGGAGCGTCTTGCCCTCGAGGAATTCCAGGGAGGCTCCGCCACCGGTCGAGATGTGGGTGAACTTCGCCTCGTCGAGGCCCAGCGTGCGTACCGCAGCCGCGGAGTCACCACCGCCGACGACGGTCATGCCCGTGCTGCCCTCCATGGCCTTGGCCACGGCCAACGTGCCGGCCGCGAAGGGAGCCATCTCGAAGACGCCCATGGGCCCGTTCCAGACGACGGTCCGGGCCGCGGACACGGCGGCGGCGAAGGCCGCCTGCGAGTCCGGGCCGATGTCGAGTCCACGCCAGCCGGCCTCGATGCCGTTGGCGGGTACAACCTTGACGTTCGCGTCCGCTGCGAAGGCATCGGCGACGACGACATCGGTCGGGAGCAGCAACTTCACGCCGCGTTCCTGAGCGGTCCGGATGAAGCCCTTCACGGTGTCGATCTGGTCGACCTCGAGCAGCGAGTCACCGACTTCGTACCCCATGGCGGCGAGGAAGGTGAAGCACATGCCACCGCCGATGAGCAGTTCGTCGACCACGTTGAGGAGGTTGCCGATGACACCGAGCTTGTCCGACACCTTGGACCCGCCGAGCACCACGACGTACGGGCGCTCCGGGTTCTCCAGCACCTTCTTGAAGACCGCCGCCTCCTTGCCCACCAGCCGACCGGCGCCATGCGGCAGGACGCGTGCGATGTCGGTCACGGTGGCTTCCTCGCGGTGCACCACGCCGAATCCGTCGGATACGAAGACGTCGGCGAAGGCCGCCAGTTCCTGGGCCATGGCAGCGCGCTCGTCCTGGGCCTTGGACTGATCGCGCGGATCGAAGCGGACGTTCTCGAGCAGGGCCACATCGCCGGCTTGCAGGCCCGCCACGACGGCCCTGGCCGAATCCCCTGTCACGTCGGCTGCGAAGGCGACCGGCTTGCCGAGGAGTTCGGACAGGCGCTCGGCGACCGGTGCTAGCGAGAACTCGGGGGCCGGACCGTTCTTGGGACGACCGAGGTGCGCCGTCAGGATGACCTTCGCGCCCTGCTCCACCAGGAAGTTGATCGTGGGGAGAGCGGCGCGGATGCGGCCATCGTCGGTGATGACCCGAGGGCCGTCACCCTTGGAGAAGGGAACGTTGAAGTCGGCGCGCACGAGCACGCGCCGACCTGCAACGTTGAGATCCTCGAGTTGCTTGATGGTCACAGCTTGGAACCCACGAGCTTGGTGAGGTCGACCAGACGGTTGCTGTAGCCCCACTCGTTGTCGTACCAGGAGACGACCTTGGCCAGGTTGCCGTTCACGTAGGTGAGGCCGGCATCGAAGATACTGGAGTGCGGATCGGTGACGATGTCGGAGGAGACGATCGGGTCCTCGGTGTAGTCGAGGATGCCCTTGAGGGCACCGTTCGCAGCGGCCTTGATGGCCTCGTTGATCTCGGCCTTGGTGACCTCGCGCGAAAACTCGACCGTGAGGTCGGTCGCGGAGCCGGTCGGGACCGGTACGCGCATGGCGTAACCGTCGAGCTTGCCCTTGAGCTGCGGCAGTACGAGCGAGATGGCCTTGGCCGCACCCGTGGTGGTGGGGATCATGTTGGTGGCTGCAGCGCGGGCGCGACGCAGGTCGTTGTGCGGGAAGTCGAGGATGACCTGGTCGTTGGTGTACGCGTGGATGGTGGTCATCATGCCCTTGACGATGCCGAACTGCTCATCGAGCACCTTCGCCATGGGAGCAAGGCAGTTGGTGGTGCAGGAGGCGTTGGAGATGATGTGGTGCGCCGCGGCGTCGTAGAGGCCGTCGTTGACACCCATGACGATCGTGATGTCCTCACCCTTGGCCGGGGCCGAGATGATGACCTTCTTGGCACCCGCGGACAGGTGCTTGCCGGCGGACTCGGCGTCGACGAAGCGACCGGTCGACTCGATGACGATGTCCGCACCGAGTGCGGCCCACGGCAGGTTCGCGGGTTCGCGCTCCGCCACGATCTTGATGGCCTTGCCGTCTACGACGATGGCGTCGCCCTCGACTGCGACCGACACCGGCAGGCGACCGAGGATCGAGTCGTACTTCAGGAGGTGGGCCAGGGTCTTGATATCGGTGAGGTCGTTGATGCCGACGACCTGGATATCTGCACCCTGCGTGAGGATGGCGCGTAAGTAATTGCGGCCAATGCGGCCGAAGCCATTGATACCGACCTTGACGGTCACGGGGACTCCCTGGGCTAGATGGTTGCGTGTGAGCGGATGAATTCTATCTGCGCCGGTCGGCTTGCGTAACGCCGCGCTCGGCATTCGGGCAGGGCCGTTGGGCGATATTCGTAAGGATTCGCAACCACTTGGCGCGACCCTCCGGGGCCCAAGGTCCTGCGGGCGCGATCCCGGGCGTCCACGGTCGCACCGGCAGGCGGCTGCTCACCGCGTCCACGGTGGGGAGACGCCTCCCTAGTCACGCTCATGGTCGGGATTGAGCGAGGCCTCGGTGTCGGGGACACCGAGTTCGTGCGCTCGCTCATCGGCCATGGCGAGCAGGCGGCGGATGCGACCGGCCACCGCGTCCTTGGTCATCGGCGGCATGGCCAACGAGCCCAACTCCTCGAGGCTGGCCTGACCGTGCGTGACCCGGAGGCGGCCGGCCTCGGCCAGGTGGTCGGGCACGTCGTCCGCGAGGATCTCCAGCGCACGCTGCACCCGTGCTGCAGCAGCCACGGCGGCGCGGGCGCTCCGCCGCATGTTGGCATCGTCGAAGTTGGCGAGGCGGTTGGCGGTGGCACGCACCTCGCGCCGCATGCGCCGTTCCTCCCACTGCATGAGCGACTCATGGGCACCCATGTGGGTGAGCAACTTGCCGATCGCATCGCCGTCGCGCACGACCACCCGATCGACGCCGCGCACCTCACGGGCCTTGGCCGCGACGCCGAGGCGCCGGGCGCACCCCACGAGCGCCAGTGCCGCCTCCGGTCCCGGACAGGTGATCTCGAGTGATCCGGCACGACCGGGTTCCGTGAGCGAGCCATGCGCGAGGAAGGCCCCCCGCCAGGCTGCCGCAGCATCACACATGCCGCCGGAGATGACGGACGGGGGAAGGCCGCGGATGGGGCGCTTCTGCGCATCGACCAGACCGACCTGGACGGCGAGGCGCTCACCCCCGTTCGCGACACGCACGACGTAGCGCGTGCCCTTGCGTATCCCCGACGGCTGCACGATCGAGAACTCCGCCTCGTGCCCGAACACCTCGAAGATCTCACGGCGCAGGCGACGGGCCGC
>DAHWFQ010000218.1:0-3196 GCA_027324895.1 Actinomycetota bacterium
AGATGCGCTCACGCTCGGCCTCGGGGACCCCGCGGCCGTCATCCTCGACGCAGAGTTCGACGGACTCCGCGGACACGGTGAGCGTCACGCCGATCGTGGTCCTGGCATAGGTCAATGCGTTGCCGAGCAGTTCATCGGTGATGCGCGACACGGCGCCGGCGTCCGCCAGCACCCGGGCCCCCTCATCGACCTGCGAGACCACCGTGATCCCCTGCTCCTGCGCGAGCACGTCGAAGGCGGCCACCCGGGCCCGCACCTCGGCGGAGCCGTCCACCACCTCACGCGGCGGCAGGTCGGTGCGCGCCAGGGCCAGGACCTCGTCGATGCGCTGGGCCAGTCGGTCCACCTCGCCAAGCGCGTAGTGCGCCTCCTGCGCCAACTCGGGATCGGTCGCCATGTCCTCGATGCCCTCGAGGCGCAGCCGGATGCCGGTGAGCGGCGTCCGCAGGTGGTGCGACGCATCGGCAGCCACCCGTTCGGTGCGACGCACGAGGTCGTGCAGTCGTGCGGCGGTCTGATTCAGTGATCGCGCCACCGCCCGGACCTCGGTCGGCCCCGCATCCTCCCGGGCGCGCAGCGTGAGGTCGGCGTGGAGCCGGCCCGCCAGCCCAGCCAGGGCACGTACCGGCGCGGCGATCGATGAGGCCAGGAGCCAGGCGATGATGCCCGCGACCAGCGTCACTGCTGCCACGAACAGGCCCAGGGACAACTCGGTGCGGCGCACCGCCGCCTGCACCACGTCCTCGGGCATGGAGAAGCGCACGGCCGCCACGATCCGCTCGTTCTTCACCACGGGTGCGGCCACATAGCGCAGATCGGTGCCCAGGGTCTTCGAGGGACGCACATCCGCCGACATGGTCCCGGCGAGGGCGCGCATGATCTCCGGTCGGTTGAAGGTGCGGTCCAGCGCGGTGCGATCACTGTCCGCCACCAGGTCGAGATGGGTGTTGACGACCACCACGCGCTCATTCGGGCGCGTCGGAGCGGCAGCGATCGTCGCGCCCCACTGCGAGATCGGCTCCGAGGACAGCAGCGAAGCGGTGGCCAGGGTCTCCACCTGCAACTCGTCGACGAGCGCCGACTTTTCCGTCTTCACCACGAGGGCCACCATGGGCAGCGACAGGGCGAGCGCGACCGACGCCGCGATGAGCGTCATAACGGCCACCAGCCGCTTGGTCACTGTGCCGCCAGCCGGTAGCCGACGCCGCGCACCGTCTCGATCAGGGTCCCTTCACCGAGCTTCTTGCGCAGGGTGGCCACATGCACGTCGAGCGACTTGCCCGAACCCACCCAGACGGGGTCCCACACCCGTGAGAAGAGTTCCTGACGGGTGACTGCGCGACCGGGATCCTCCGCCAGCACCGCAAGCAGTTCGAACTCCTTGGCCGTGAGCTCCACCTCGTGCCCGTCGAGGGTGACGCGCCGGCGCGAGCGGTCGACGACCAGCCGCTCCGTGCCCGTCGGCTGCTCGGTGCGGCGGCGGCGGCTGATGGCCCGGATGCGGGCCGAGAGCTCACGGACGGAGTAGGGCTTCACGACGTAGTCGTCGGCGCCGATCTCCAGGCCCACCACCCGATCCGTCTCCTCCCCGCGTGCGGTGGCGATGATGATGGGGACATCACTCACGCGTCGCACCAGCTTCAGCACCTCGAGCCCCTCGATGTCGGGCAGGCCCAGATCGAGCAACACGACATCCGGATTGCGCTCCCGCACGAGGGCCACGGCCTCCGTGCCCATGCGCGTGTGGTCCACGTCGAAGCCGTTGCGGCGGAGCGCGGCGAGCAGGGGCTCATAGATTGCGGAGTCGTCCTCCACCACCAGCACATGCATGCCCGAATGCTGGCACGGCACGGGCGGATCGGTCATGACCCCGGCTATGCGTGCCGCGGGTTTGGCCCGCCCTTAACCCGCCCCTCACCGACCCCCGCCATCGTCGTCGTAGCCTGTGGGCGTGGGAACAAGGTCGGGTAACGGGGAGCGCGGTGTCTCGCGCCTGGCGCTCGTGCTTGCCCTGTCCACGATCACCCTCGGCGTGGCCTCGGCCGCCTGGGCCATCCAGGTCGCCACCACCGCTCGCGCCGTTCCCGACCGCAGTCTGCGCGTCGTGGAAGCGGCCCAGGCGTCGCTCGCTCCTTCGAAACCCCCGAGCCAACACGCGTCCCCGGCGCCCTCGGGGTCCCTCGGTGCCACGGAGCCCCCACGGGCATCCGCGAAGCCGCGGCCGTCGAACCACGGCCGCAGTTCGGCGTCCGCGCACGCCTCGCGGAGCGCCAGCGCCAAGCCGGTCCCGTCCCCGATCCTGTCCGCCAGCGTCTCCATCGGCGACGGCCAGGACTCGCAGGCCAATTCGAATTCGGCCGACGACTGACGGCGACGGCAGCCCGGCGTGGAATAATCCATCGTCGCTCCCACTCAGCGGCGTGCGGAGTGTGCCATGTCGGTGCCTGAGGAAGACCTCACGCACCCGTATATCGTGCTTCGGGAGTCACAGAGGCTGAAGCTCATCCGCTACACCAAGTGGATGTGGGCCTTCTACGTGATCGGCACCCTGCTCATGCTCACCGGCATGTTCAACGCCTTCGACACCTACGCCGTGCTGGGCATGTGGCACTCGCACCCCATCATCAACGAGATCGCACGAGTCACGGAGAAGCCCGGGCTGCGCAGCATCGTGTACCCGGTGACGCTCGGTGTGGGCATCTGGCTGGCCATCCGTCGCCGCGACCTCCATCCCCCGATCACCGCGGTGGCAGCGCTCATCGCCACCAATGCCGCGACCGGGTTCATGAAACTCATGAGCGGTCGTCCCACGCCCCGCCAGGATCCGATGCACCCGCAGTTCTTCAACTCGCAGTGGATCAAGCTCACTGACTGGGTGGGCATCGGCGCCTACCCCTCGGGGCACACGGCGAACCTGGGAGCCGCCGCCGCGCTGGCGGTCATGGCCATGTTCGCCTCCCGCGTGCGCTGGCGCTACTGGGGGACTGCGGTCATCTTCCTCGTGTGCGTGGAGACCGGCGTCAGCTCATGGGCACGCGACACGCACTGGATCACGGACCTGGTCTTCGGCTACGCCCTGGGAGCGGCCTGTGCGATGACGACGTCGATCGTCACTGCCGACCTGCCCATCCAGTGGCGACATCCGAGCTACATCGGGTCCACGCGCATGATGATCATCGCGGGCGTCGGCATCACC